>JAOPVN010000456.1 GCA_025966175.1 Modestobacter sp.
CCGCGCTCCCGGCCCCAGGCGGCCAGCCGGCGGGAGTCGACGCCGCGCTCGGTGGCCCGCAGCAGCAGCTCGCGGAGCTCGTCGCGGAAGCCGTCGGTGCCCAGCGCCGCGGCTAGCTCGGCGGGCCAGCGCACGCCGTCCTCCTCGACGTCCCCGCGCAGCAGGTCGGCCACGACCGCGTCCTGCTCGGCGGAGGTCAGCAGCCGCGGCGCGGGCTCACCGCGCAGCACGGCGGCCCGGCGCAGCACACCGAAGGCATAGGAGTGGAAGGTGCGGGCCACCGGCTCGCGGATGGTCCGCCCGACCCGCGCCGTGATCCGGGTGCGCAGCTCGGCGGCGGCCTTGCGGCTGAAGGTCAGCACGAGCATCCGCTCGGGGTCGGCACCGCGCTCGATGCGGGCGGCCACCGCCTCCACGATGGTCGTGGTCTTGCCGGTGCCCGGACCGGCCAGCACCAGCAGCGGCCCGCCGGCATGGTCCACGACCGCCTGCTGCGTCGGGTCCAGCCGTGGCCGGACCACGGGTGCGGCGACCTCTGGCTGGACCAGCCGGTAGACCGGCGCCGCACCGGCGTTCTCGATCGTCGTCTCCCCCCGCACCCCTCGATGAGACCACGGGGCACCGACAGTCCCGGGCAGGTCAGTCCTCGTCGTCGGGCCAGCCCACCGCCGCCAGGTCCACCCGCTGCCCCCGCAGCGGCACGCCCTCGCCGGCCAGCAGCTCGAGCTGACGGGCCCGGACCGGCTCCGCGGCCGTGCCGTCGGCGCGGACCACGCGGTACCAGGGCACCGCTGACCCGCCCCCGGACAGCGCCCGGGCCACCCGCCGCGGGCCGACGCCGACCAGCCGGCCGATCGCCCCGTAGGTGCTGACCCGGCCGGCGGGGATCGCCTCGACGACGTCGAAGACGGCCTCGTCGACGTCCTCGGCCGGCCGGGTCACCCCGGTCCTGGACGAACGAGTTCTCGCCCCACCGGTCGCTGCGGGTGCCCAGCCATCACACAGGTCGACCGAAGCGGGCGAGCAGTCTGGTCTGCGGATCCGCCCCCGGCGGGACCGCGATCGGCGGGTCGACCAGCCCGGGCACACCGTCATTCCCCAGGCGGGCCTCGGCATACCGCAGGGCGGCCGCCACGAGTTCCCCGTCCAGGTAGGTGTCCCCACCGGTGGCGCGCGCGAGGTCCGATGCGTGTACCACCAGGTCCGCGGTGATGGCCACCAGGTGCTCACCCCCGGGCACGGGGCCGGCGGGCAGCTCCACGGTGCGGGTCAGCGCGTCCTCGGCCGCCCACGCGGCCAGGGCGCTGTCGGCCGCGGTCTCCCAGGCCGTGAGCGGGTCGTCCCCGAGCAGGGCGTCGGTGGCTGCCGGGAGGACGTCCGCGTCGTCCGCCGGGCCGCCGGCGAGCAGCCGGGCCGCCGCCAGCTGCATGGCGGTCAGGTGGGCGACGAGGTCGGCGACGGTCCAACCGGGCAGCGCGGGGGCGTCCCACTGGCCGGCCTCGACGGCGTCCACACGGTCGGTGATCAGTGCCTGGGCCCGCTGGAAACGCTCCAGCAGCTCGGCTCGGGAGGACTCGGGCATGCCACCAGTCAAGCGCAGCCCACGGACGCGGCAGGGCCCGGCGCCCCCGAGGGGACGCCGGGCCCTGCTGGTGCGGGGACCGATCAGTACGTCGGCAGCGCCTTGTCGATCCGGGTCGCCCACGCCGTCACGCCGCCCTGCACGTGGACGGCGTCCTTGAAGCCGGCCGCCTTGACCGCGGCCAGCGCCTCGGCGGAACGGACACCGGTCTTGCAGTGCAACACGATCGGCCGGTCCTGCGGGAGCTGGGACAGCGCCCGGCCGGACAGGATCTCGTCCTTGGGGATCAGCTTCGCGCCGGGGATCGACACGATCTCGTACTCGTTGGGCTCGCGGACGTCGATGAGCTCGAAGTCCTTGCCGGCGTCCATCATGTCCTTGAGCTCGTCGACGGTGATCGTCGAGCCGGCGGCGGCCTCCTGGGCCTCCACCGAGACGACACCGCAGAACGCCTCGTAGTCGATGAGGCCGGTGATCGGCTCACCCTCGGGGTCCTTGCGGACCTTGATCTCGCGGAAGGTCATCTCCAGGGCGTCGTAGACCATCAGCCGGCCCAGCAGCGTCTCGCCGATGCCGGTGATCAGCTTGACCGCCTCGGTGGCCTGGATGGCGCCGACGGTCGCGCAGAGCACGCCCAGGACACCGCCCTCGGCGCACGAGGGGACCATGCCGGGCGGCGGCGGGACCGGGTAGAGGTCGCGGTAGTTCGGCCCGTGCTCGTTCCAGAAGACCGAGACCTGGCCGTCGAACCGGTAGATCGAGCCCCAGACGTACGGCTTGTCGAGCAGCACGCAGGCGTCGTTCACCAGGTAGCGCGTGGCGAAGTTGTCGGTGCCGTCGACGATGAGGTCGTAGTCCTTGAAGATGTCCAGGACGTTCTCGCTGTCCAGCCGCGTCTCGTGCAGCCGGACGTCGACGTAGGGGTTGATCTCCTTGATCGAGTCCCGCGCGCTCTCGGCCTTCGACCGGCCCACGTCGGACTGCCCGTGGATGATCTGGCGCTGCAGGTTGGACTCGTCGACGGTGTCGAACTCGACGATGCCCAGGGTCCCGACGCCGGCGGCGGCGAGGTACATGAGCACGGGCGAGCCCAGGCCACCGGCGCCGACGGCCAGCACCTTGGCGTTCTTGAGCCGCTTCTGCCCGTCCATCCCGACGTCGGGGATGATCAGGTGGCGGCTGTAACGGCGGACCTCGTCGATCGACAGGTCGTCGGCGGGCTCCACCAGGGGTGGCAACGACACGGGTGCTCCTTCGCGGCTGCGGTATCAGGGCGTGACGGCTGCGGAGCCGTCGTCCTGGTCTGCTCAACAGCGTGGCACGCAGGACTCTTCCCACCTGCCCCAGGCCCTTCCGGGGAGCGGGAACCGGCCGTCCCGACCGGGGTCCGACACCCCCGCCGCCAGGCGGTCCGCGCCTCCGGCGCGGGGACCGCAGGCTCCCCGACGGGGGGCCCGGGAAACGGCTCAGCGGCCGTCGGGAACGGCCAACGGCCGCGGTGTCATCCGGCGGATGCCGATGGATACGGCCAGGCGTTCTTGACGCAGCCCTGCAGGCCGAGGGTCTGCTGTTCCATGACGGGGGCCGGCTGGCCGGCCGCCTGGCACTGCTCGTGCCCGTGGCCCAGCGCGTGCCCGACCTCATGGTTGACCACGTAGAGCCGGTAGGTGGCGATGTCTCCGGCGTAGTCGGGGACGGCGGTCTCCCAGCGGGCCAGGTTGATGACCGCACGCTCGCCGTACCGGCAGGACGTGTAGCCGCCGGTGCCCACCCCGGGGCAGTAGATCTCCATGTTGCCGGGGCTGACCAGGCTGACCCGGAAGTCGTAGTCCCCCGCCGCGGCCTCCGCGGCGCCCACCCGCTGGAAGGACATCTGGCCGCCGTTCCCCCACGAGCGGGGGTCGCCCAGGGTGGTCTCGACCGCGGTCGAGAACTGCGCACCGTCGACGCCGATGCCGTCCTCGACCTCGACGACGAACCGCTCCAGCGGTCCGCTGCCGTAGACCACGGAGCTGCCGTCGACGACGCTGAGGGTGCCGGCGCCCTGCTCGACGAAGGTGACGGTGGCGGCCTCGGTCGGGGTCTGCGCGGGGGCGCCCTCACCCTGCGCCGGGGAGTCGGGCGCGGCGTGCGCACCCGGCAGGGCGGAGGCCGGGGCCGCGAGGCCGGTGTCCTGGGAGGCCGAGGCGGCCCCGCCGTCGGTCACCGTGCTGGCGAGGTCGAACAGCGTGACGAGGGTGGCGATGGTCAGCACCGGGATGGCGTAGGCGCGCCACCCGTGGCGCCGCACGAACCGGCGGAGCCGGCCGCC
>JAOPVN010000476.1 GCA_025966175.1 Modestobacter sp.
GGTCCGCGGTCGCCGGCACGGCCGGCTGCACCCGGTCGGCCACCGCCGGCATGTCGACCAGCGTCGGTGGCAGCGGGGTGCGGGCGGTCAGCACCTCGACGACGTCCCGGTCCCGGCCGGCGGCGAGCTGGGCGAGCTGGTCGCGGACCTCGGTCATGCCCGGCCGCTTTCCCGGGTCGGAGTGGAGCATCCGCATCAACGTCCGGGTCAGCGCACCGGCGTGCCGCGGTCGCTGGAAGTCCCCGCCGGCCACCCGGTAGAGCATCTCCAGCGGGTTCTCGGTCATACCGAACGGCGGGGTGCCCTCCAGGCAGGCGTAGATCGTGGCGCCGAGGGAGAAGACGTCGCTGGCCTCGTTCGGCTCCTGGCCGCGGGCGACCTCGGGAGCCAGGTAGGCCGGCGTCCCCTTGACCACCCCGGTCTGGGTGAGCGAGACGTCGCCGCGGGCCCGGGAGATGCCGAAGTCGGTGATCTTCACCAGGCCGTCGCTGCGCTCGCCCTCGCCGATGAGGATGTTGCCCGGCTTGACGTCGCGGTGGACGACGCCGGCCGCATGCGTGGCGATGAGCGCGTCGGCGACCTGTGCGCCGATCTGGGCCACCTGGGGTACCGGCAGGGTGCCGCGCTCGGCCAGCACCTGCGCCAGGCTGCGCGAGGGCAGGTACTCCATGACCAGCCACGGCGTCCCGCCGTCGTCGACCATGTCGTAGACGGAGACGGCGTGCGGGTGCGTCAGCCGGGCGGCGATCCGCCCCTCGCGCATCGCCGCCTCGCGGTGCCCCGCCGTCGCCTCGGGGTCGCTGCCGACGGGGATGAGGACCTGCTTGACGGCGACGTCGCGACCCAGCAGCTCGTCCCGGGCCAGCCAGACCGCACCCATCGCCCCGCCGCCGAGCCGGGAACGCAGCAGATAGCGCCCGGCCACCCGGGAGCCCGGCGCCGTCACCCCGGTCCCGATCGCTCGCCCACGCGGCCGTTGCTCAGGCGGAGACCGGGGCCCCGTAGCGGCGCGCGTACTCCGCCTGGGCCCCCTCGGGCAGCGCGTCGTACAGCTCGCCCAGCTCGTCGACCGAGCTCGGCGGCAGCTCGTCGAACAACTGGCGCCAGCTCGGGGGGTCGTCGTGGCTGCGGGTCAGCAGCAGCTCCCACGCCCGGGACTGGCGGTCCCGCTGCGCCCGGTCGGCCACCATGCCGGAGAGGTACCGGTCCTTGGCGGCGTCCTTCTCGGCGCGGGTCGCGTCCGCGGGCAGGTTGCTCGGGTCGGTCTCCTGCAGCGCCGTCACGATCGCCGCGACGACCTCGGGGCGCACCTGCTCGGTACTGCTCATGTCCGTCCTCCGCTCAAGGTGCCGGCGGCGCTCGCCGGTCCGATCACTCAACCACCCCCGGACCGTGCGGGCTGCCCGGGTGCGAGCGCGGCGGAGTGGTCGCGACGCCGGGACCGTCGTCCGCGCGTCCGTGTCCACCTGGTCAGGGGCCCTACGGTGTGTCCTGATCACCGCCCACGGGGGCGGTCGGACCCCGGGAGCCGCGTCCGGGTGGCGAGGAGTTCCAGCATGGGCGAGATCAGGACCGCAGCGCAGCGGCCGGCCCGGCCGGGCAAGGCGGTCAGCCGGCGCAACCGGATGGCCCGGCCGGCACCGGCGGCGCACACCGTTCCCCGGCAGCGGGTCGCCCTCACCCCCACCGTCAGGCAGCGACTCCGGTACCGCTTCGACAACGCGCTGGCCAAGGGCCCGACCGTGGTGATCGGCTGGCTGGCCGCCGTCACCGTCGCCCTCTTCGTCCTGTTCGGCATCGTGTTCTGGGCCTTCCAGGTCGACGGCATCAACGGCGGCCCGCCGGTGTCGAACCCGGTGGAGGGCATCTGGCAGGCGATGCTGCGGGTGGTCGACGCGGGCACGTTCGCCGGCGACGCCGACTGGCCGGTGCGGTTGCTGTCCTTCGTCATCACCCTGATCGGCATCTTCATCGCCGGCAGCCTCATCGGCCTGATCGCCAACGGTGTCGACCAGCGGATCGAGGGCCTCCGCAAGGGCCGCTCCGACGTGCTGGAGAGCGGGCACACCGTCGTCCTGGGGTGGTCACCGCGGATCGCGGCCATCGTCGCCGAGCTGGTCATCGCCAACGCGAGCGAGAAGGACGCCGCCGTCGTCGTCCTGGGCGCCGAGGACAAGACGGTGATGGAGGACGTGCTGTCCGCCGCGGTGCGCGACACCGGCAGCACCCGGGTCGTCTGCCGCTCGGGCTCGCCGGCGAAGGCCGACGACCTGCGGATGGTCAACCTGCTGGGTGCCCGTTCGGTGATCGTCATGGGCGTGGGGCAGGGCGACGCCGACGCGATCAAGGCGGTGCTGGCGATCAAGACGCTGGACCCGGACTTCGGCGGCCCCCGGGTGGTCGCCGAGATCGCCGACCCGGTGTACGCCGCGAGCATCGAGACGCTGACCGACCAGAAGGTCGTGACGGTCAACTCCGACCACGTCATCGCGGAGATCACCGCGCAGTCCTGCCGGCAGTCCGGGTTGTCGCAGGTGCTCCGCGACCTGCTCGACTTCGACGGTGACGAGGTCTACTTCGCCGCCTTCCCGGAGCTGACCGGACGCAGGTACGCCGAGGCGCTGACCGCCTTCGAGTCCGCCGCGGTGCTGGGCCTGGCCCACCCGGACGGCACGGTCGAGATCAACCCTCCGGCCGGCCGGGTGCTGGCCGCCGGCGACGAGGTGATCGGCGTCGCCGAGGACGACTCGACGTTCGTCTGCACCGGCGTCCGCGCCGTCGAGCCGGCGGTGCCCCTGCTGGCCGTCGACGAGGTGCCGCAGACGATGCATCTGCTCGTCGTCGGCTGGTCGGTGCTGGGTCCGAAGGTGGTGCGGGAGATCGACCAGTTCGCCGTGGACGGCACGGTCGTGGACGTCGTCGTCGACCCGTCGCTGGTCGACCCGGCCGACGTGCGGGTCGAGGGCCTCGAGCACACCGAGCTGCGGGTCTTCCCGTCGTCCGCGGGCCCCGAGGAGCTGGCGGCCCTGGTCGCCGAGCAGGCCTACGACCAGGGTGTCGTGCTCAGCTACCGGGACGCCGTCGAGGCCGCCGACGGCGACGCCCGCACGCTGCTCACCCTGCTGGCGCTGCGCCGGGTGTGGCCGGCGGGCGGCGAGCGGGCGGTGCGGATCGTCGCCGAGGTGCTCGAGCGGGACGACGTCGAACTGGCCCAGGCCGGCGGGGTCGACGACTGGATCGTCAGCGACGAGGTGACCAGCCTGATGCTCGCGCAGCTGTCCGAGCGGACCGAGCTCGCCCAGGTGTTCCTCGACCTGTTCTCCCCGGACGGCGCCCGGCTGTCCTTCCGCCCGGCGCACCGCTACGTGGGCACCGACCCAGTGTCCTACGGATCGGTCGTCGCCGCCGGCGCGCTGCGGGACGAGTCGGTGCTGGGGTGGCGGGTCGCCGCGACCGGGTCGGTGCACCTCAACCCGGCCAAGTCCGCCGTCGTCCAGCTGGTCGCCGAGGACCAGGTGCTGGTGGTGGAGAGCCGGAGCTGACCGTCCAGCGGCCGCCCGGTACTCTCGGCGGCGCAGTTGGAGGATTCGCCTAGTGGCCTATGGCGCTCGCTTGGAAAGCGGGTTGGGTGCAAGCCCTCGGGAGTTCGAATCTCCCATCCTCCGCAGGTACAGCGCCGTCACGGCGCCGAGCATGAGCGCCCCTCCCGCCAGTGCGGTCGGCGCCAGTCGTTCGCCGAGCACCGCGGCTGCCAGCGCCGTCGCGGTCAGCGGCTCCAGCAGCGTCACGATCGACGCGACCGCAGCCGGCACGGCCCGCACCCCGGTGAAGAACAGCCCGTAGGCCAGCGCTGTCGGCACCAGGCCCAGGTAGACCAGCAGTGCCAGCGACAGCGGGTCGGCGGTCAGGTCCAGCCCGGCGATCACCGCGACCGGGGTCAGCAGCACCGCACCCGCGGTGAATCCGGCCGTCGTCGTCGGCACGCCGTCGGGCACCCGCGCCGAGAGCAGCACCACCCCGGCGTAGGCGATCGCGCACCCGACGGCGGACAGCGCCCCGAGCAGCACGGCCTCCCCGCCGTCCCCGCCGGCCGAGACACCGACCAGCAGCACCAGCCCGGCGAGCGCGACGGCCAGCGCGAGGCCGGTCGCCCGGTCCGGGCGGCCGTGCCCGAGAACGGCGGAGCCCACGGCGACCAGCAGCGGCGCGAGCCCGAGGGCGACCAGCGTGGCGATGCTCACCCCGGCGGTGGCGACGGCGGCGAAGTAGGCGCTCTGGTAGACCGCCAGCGCTGCGCCGACGGCGCCCAGTCGCCACCGCAGACCGGGGGGCAGCGGCGTGCGTGCACCCCCGCGGCGGGCGCGGGCCAGCTGGACGGCGAGCAGGACCGCGGCGCCGATGGCCATCCGGTGCCAGGCGATGTCGAGCGGATCCAGCCCGGTGCGGTCGGCGACGACGTCGCCGCTGATGCCGGAGGTGCCCCAGCACAGCGCGGCCAGGACGACGAGCAGGAAGCCGCGGGCCGGCGCGGGGGCCGCGGGCGTGGCGCGGGCAGGACGGGGCGGGGTGCTGCGGGAGGACATGACGCTCCTGGGTCGGTCCGGACGGGGACGCGGTCCGGAGCGCGACGCAGGCCGTGCCCCGCCCCGTGGGCGGGAGGGTCAGCCCTGCGACGCTCCGGTCAGGAGCGTGGCGGAGGCAGGACGAGGGTGTGCCCGGTCATGGCGGCGGAGCCTAGCGGGGTGGCCGGACGGCGGCACCGGCTTTCCCCGGCCGTCCTCTACAGTGGAGGCCGACCCCTCGTACGGCGTCACCCTGTGAACCTCCCCAGGGCCGGAAGGCAGCAAGGATAAGCGGGCTCTGACGGGTGTACGGGGGGTCCCTTCTTTCCCCCGGTCTCACATGCTGCTCCCAGGTTCGTGCAGTTCGATGCATGAACCTTCAAACAACGGGAGCCGAGATGACGAGCCGTCGTACCTGGTGGATCACCGGTGGGGTGGTGGTGGTCGCCGCCGGCGCCATCGGCGGTCCGCTCGGCTACGCCGCCCTGCAGGAGGACGCCCCACCCGCGGCGACGGTGCAGGTCCAGCCGGAGGACGCCGCGCTGACCACCGACACCGACGGCAGCTGGACCATCGCCGCGGGATCGTCGGCCGGGTACCGCGTGCACGAGGTGCTCAACGGCGCCGACGTGACCGTGGCGGGCAGCACCGACCAGGTCACCGGATCGGTCGTCGTCGCCGGCGGTGATCTCGCCACCGCCGACGTGACCGTCGACGTCGCTTCGATCGCGACCGACAGCGGCCGCCGGGACTCCTACTTCCGGAGCAACGTGATGGACGTCGCGGCCAACCCGACGGCGACCTTCTCCGTCACCGAGGTGGCCGACCTGCCCGAGCTGACCGGCACGCCGGCGACGGTGCCCGTGGCCGGCGAGCTGACCCTGGCCGGGGTCACCCAGCCGGTGCGAACGGAGATCTCCGTCGTCCGCACCGCCGCGGGGGTCGACGTCTCCGGGTCGGTCCCGGTGACCTTCGGCGACTACGGGGTCGACGCGCCTGCCCTGGGCTTCGTCCGCGTGGACGACCAGGGCGCCGTGGAGTTCCTCCTCCACCTCACCCTCTGACGCCGCACACCAGAGGCCGACGGCCGGCGAGGCGACGGCGACCACCCCGGCAGCGCCGCCGGTGGCCGGATAGCGGGACCCACCGTCGCGCTGAGCACCGGACCCCCCGCTCCGCTGCTGTCCGGCCCGTTCGGCCACCACTCGGTCCGGTCGTCGCCCGGGCGGATCTGCAGCGCCCGCGGTGAACTCGTCGTCCCGCTGGTCGCTCACGTGCCCTGACCGTCGGCTCCACCGCGGAGACGCGGTGGGCCGGCTCGGTGACCCCGCACCGTGAGGTATCGGTCCGGTAACGGACGGAGGGGACGGGCGCACCGCTGGCGGCCGGACGCGCCGGACCGTCGGTGCGGCCACGTAACCTCGCGGCGTGGCTCTGGCGCTCTACCGGAAGTACCGCCCGGCGACCTTCGCCGAGGTGGTCGGTCAGGAGCACGTCACCGCGCCCCTGATGAACGCCGTCGACAGCGGGCGGATCAACCATGCCTATCTGTTCAGCGGCCCGCGGGGCTGCGGCAAGACGTCCTCGGCGCGGATCCTGGCCCGCTCGCTGAACTGCGAGCAGGGGCCGACGTCGACCCCGTGCGGTGTCTGCGGCTCGTGCATCTCGCTGGCGCCCGACGGGCCCGGCTCGATCGACGTGATGGAGATCGACGCCGCCAGCCACGGTGGTGTCGACGACGCCCGCGACCTGCGCGAGAAGGCGTTCTTCGCCCCGGTGCACAGCCGCTACAAGGTCTACATCGTCGACGAGGCGCACATGGTGACCACGCAGGGCTTCAACGCCCTGCTCAAGGTGGTCGAGGAGCCGCCGGAGTTCCTGGTCTTCGTCTTCGCCACGAC
>JAOPVN010000481.1 GCA_025966175.1 Modestobacter sp.
ACCCCGCCGGCCGCTCCGGTCGACGCCCCACGCCGCCGCACGGCGCTGCCCCCGGTGCCACCGCCGACCCGGGTGCGCCGGTTCGTCCCCGGCCCCGACGACACCCAGCTCATCCCGATCATCCCGACGGTCGCCGCCCGGACCGACGAGGACGAGGAGGCGACCGAGCGCCGCGAGGGCGCCCCCGGCGCCAGCGGGGGCATCCTGCGGGCTGCCGGGACGATGGCCGTGGCGACGCTGGTCAGCCGGCTCACGGGTTTCCTCCGCACCGCCGTGCTCACCGCCGTGCTGGGCCTGGGCCTGGTCGGCAACGCCTACACCGTGGCGAACACGCTGCCCAACCTGGTCTACGAGCTGCTGCTCGGCGGTGTGCTGACCTCGATCATCGTGCCGCTGCTGGTCAGCGCCCAGGAGAAGGACGCCGACGGCGGTGTCCGCTACGCGCAGCGGCTGCTCACGCTGGCGATCGCCGGGCTCGGCGTGCTGACCGTCCTCGCCGTCCTCGCCGCGCCCGCGCTGACCTGGCTGATGAACATCCGGGAGAACCCGGGGCAGGTGGCGCTGGCCAACTGGCTGGCCCGGATCCTGCTGGTGGAGATCGTCTTCTACGGCATCGGCGCCCTGGCGGGCGCGATCCTCAACGCCCGCGGGGTGTTCGCCTGGCCGGCCTGGGCGCCGGTGCTCAACAACCTCGTCGTCATCGCCACCGGCGGGCTGTTCGTGCTGGCCAGCGGTCCGGGTGGCCTCACTCCGACCACCATCAGCGCCGCCCAGGTGTGGCTGCTGGCCGGCGGCACGACGCTCGGCATCGCCGTCCAGTCCCTGGCCCTGCTGCCGCAGCTGGCACGGGTCGGCGTGCCGCTGCGTCCGGTCTGGGGGATCCGGAACACCGGGCTGGGGGAGGCCGGCACGCTCGGCCTGTGGGTGGTCGGCTACGTGCTGGTCAGCCAGGTCGGCGTGGTCATCACCAGCCGGGTGGCCAACGCCGCGGCCGACGACGGCGGGCTGGGCCCGTTCGCCCTCAGCAACGCCAGCCTGCTGTTCCAGATGCCCTACGGGATCATCGGCGTCGCGCTGCTGACCGCACTGCTGCCCCGGATGAGTCGCGCGGCGGCCCGCAACGACGTGGACGGCGTCGTCGCCGACCTCACCCTCGGCACCCGGCTCTCGGCCCTGGGGCTGCTGCCGGTGACCGCGGTGCTCATCGTGGTGGGCCCGCAGCTGGCCACCCTGGCGTTCGCCTGGGGCAACACCACCACCGCCGAGGCGCGGGGGGTCGGCACCGCGCTGGCCGTCGGGGCGGTCGGGCTGCTACCGATGGCGGTGACCCTGCTCCAGCTGCGGGTCTTCTACGCGATGAAGGACGCCCGCACCCCGACGCTGATCCAACTGGGGATGGTGGTCGTCCGGGTGCCGCTGGTCCTGCTCGTTCCCGTGCTCGTCGAGCCACGGCACGTGGTCGCCGGGCTGATGCTCGCCACCAGCCTCACGTTCGTGGCCGGCTGGGTCATCGGCGACGTGGCGCTGCGCCGCCGCCTGGACCGCACCCGCAGCTCCGACGCGGCCGACAGTGTGGTGCGGATGACGGTCGTGACCGGGGTCGCAGGTGCCCTGGGCTGGGCCGCCGTCTCGCTGGCCGGCCGCACCTTCGGGGACTCGATACCGGGGTCGCTCGGCACGGTCGTCCTCGGTACCGTGGTCATCGGCAGCGCGG
The DNA here is from genome assembly GCA_025966175.1 of Modestobacter sp. Classification (GTDB taxonomy): domain Bacteria; phylum Actinomycetota; class Actinomycetes; order Mycobacteriales; family Geodermatophilaceae; genus Modestobacter. The sequence goes on from JAOPVN010000481.1 coordinate 1,715, forward strand.
TGGTCGCGGGTGCCGTGGTGGCCGGTGTCCCAGAACTGCGGGACGCACTGGCCGGGGTCCGAGCCCGTCTCGGGCGGCCACGGTGACCGGGCAACCCGCCGCCCGACCCGGGGACGCCGTCCCTGGCAGTGACCGAGCAGGGGGTCGGCAACGTCCGTGACGTCGACGACAACCGGGCTGCCCGATCGCTACCGCCCGCTCGACCAGGTGGCCCCCGACGAGGAGACGCCGACCGGGGTCATCCGGTCCTGGCGTGCCCGCGACAGGGTGCTCAACCGGGACGTCGCGCTGCGCGTGCACACCCCCGGTGGCCCGGCCGCCCGTGAGTGGATCACCCGCGCACTGACCGCCGGCGGGCTGGCGACCCCGGCCCTGGCGATGGTCTACGACGCCGCCGAGGGCACCGGGGGCGCCGAATCCGGTGGCGCGGCCTACGTCGTCAACGAGTGGATCGAGGGCACCCGGCTCTCCGATCGGCTGGCCAGCGACGGGCCGTTGCCCGAACGGGATGCCCGGGCCGTGGTGCGCCGGCTGGCCGAGGGTGTCGCCGAGGCCCATCGGGTCGGCCTCGCCGTCGGCGGCCTGACCCCCGAGCACGTCGTCCTGCGCCCCGGCGGCCTGGTCGGGCTGCTCTCGGTCCCTGCGGCCAGCGGCACCGAGAAGGGCGACATCGCCGCCCTGGGTGCCCTGCTGGAGCTGTGCCTCACCGGCCGCCGCTCCGACGGTCCCGGCGCCCGCCCGACGGAGATCGCCTCGCCGGACCTCGCCGCGCTGGTCCGCCGTGCCCGCTCGACCGATCCGGCCACCGGGCTGTCCAACGTCAGCACGATGGTCGCGCTGCTGACCGAGCCCCCCCGCCCGGGCACCGGCCCCCAGGAGGCCGTGCAGCCGGCCGGGGTCACCGACAGCGGCTGGATGCGCCGGCTGCGGGACCGCCGGGACCTCGCCGACGCCGAGGAGGCGCGTCGGCCGGGTGCCGACGGCGACAGCCCCGTCCGGCTGGACCGCAGCACGCTCCCGCCCGTACCCGGCGCCCCGCTGGGCCGCCCGCTCACCGCCCGCCCGCTCACCGCCCGCCCGCTCTCCGCCCGCCCGGCGTTCCCCGCCGGCGACGAGGAGGACGCCCTCGACTGGGGCGGGACCTTCACCACCGAGAACGACGACAGCCCGCTCGACGACGACGGCGGCGAACCGCGGACCGCCCGGCGCCGGCTGGCCGTCGTGGGCCTGCCGGTGCTCGCCCTGGCCCTGGTGATCGCCTTCGCGCTCTGGTTCGGCAACAACGTGCTGTCCGTGGCCGGCAACGTCGACCCGGTCCGGGGGCCCACACCGGGGCCGGGCAGCTCCGCGGGCGGCGGCAGCGCGCCGACCAGCTCCGCCCCGGCCCCGGCCGCGGGTGCCCCGGTCACGATCGCCGACGCCGCCGTCTTCGATCCCTACGGCGACGGTGAGCCGGAGAACGACGACGCCGTACCGCAGAGCTTCGACGGCGACCCCACCACCGCCTGGTCGACGGTGACGTACCGGGGCTCGGCCGACTTCGGCCACCTCAAGCCCGGCGTCGGCGTCGTCTACGACCTCGGCAGCAAGCAGCCGCTGGCCGGCGTCACCATCACCACCACGCTGCCCGGCGCCACCGTGGAGGTGCGCACCGGCGGCACGCCCGAGGACGACCTGGACGCCTTCACCCTGGCCACCTCCGGCAAGCTCACCGGCACCGATGACCTGGCGTTCGACAGCCCGGTCACCACCCGGTACGTGCTGGTCTGGGTCACCGGCCTGGCGACCACCGCCGACGGCTTCACCGCCGACCTGGCCGAGGTCGGCGTCACCGCAGCCGGCTGAAGAGGACCTCCTCCTGGTGGAGGGACCCAGCTGAGGCTCGGGGACGCCCTGGAGGGGGCCATCTGACGGCTCACCCGGTGGCGCCACGCTGGCGGGGAATGCCGGACCTACCCTGTCCGTTGTGCCGCCCGTGACGAACGACCAGCCCACCCCCGGACCCGCGGTCTCGACCGACGGCCCGCCGGCCATCCCCCCGGCGGAGCACGACGGGATCCGCGACCTGATCATCATCGGGTCCGGTCCGGCGGGGTACACCGCCGCCACCTACGCCGCCCGCGCCAACCTGCACCCCCTGGTCTTCGAGGGCTCCCAGTTCGGTGGGGCGCTCATGACCACCACCGAGGTGGAGAACTTCCCCGGCTTCCCCGAGGGCGTCCAGGGGCCGCAGCTGATGGACGACATGCGCACCCAGGCCGAGCGCTTCGGCGCCGAACTGGTGCCCGCCGACGTCACCGAGGTCGACCTCACCGCCACGCCGAAGATCGTCAAGGTCGGCAACGAGGTGCACCTGGCCCACGCGGTGATCGTCGCCACTGGTTCCAAGTACCGCTACCTCGGGCTGGACAACGAACAGCGCCTGCTCGGCCACGGCGTCTCGGCCTGTGCCACCTGTGACGGCTTCTTCTTCCGCGAGCAGGACATCGTCGTGGTCGGCGGCGGCGACTCGGCGATGGAGGAGGCCACCTTCCTCACCCGCTTCGCCAAGACGGTGACGGTCGTCCACCGCCGCCCGGAGCTGCGCGCCTCGAAGATCATGCAGCAGCGGGCGCAGGACAACCCGAAGATCCGGTGGGCGCTCGGCAAGCAGGTCACCGACGTCCGGGGCGACAACGCCGTCTCCGGCGTCGAGCTCACCGACGTGGCCAGCGGCGCCACCGAGGAGCTCCCGGTCACCGGCCTCTTCGTCGCCATCGGTCACGACCCGCGCAGCGAGCTGTTCGCCGGCCAGCTGAAGCTGGACGACGAGGGCTACGTGCTGGTCGAGCACCCCTCCACCCGCACCAACGTCGACGGGGTCTTCGCCTGCGGCGACGTGGTCGACCACATCTACCGGCAGGCGATCACGTCCGCCGGCACCGGTGCCGCGGCGGCGATCGACGCCGAGCGCTGGCTCGCCGAGACCTTCGACGAGCGCTGAGCGCCTTCTGACCCGGACGGCGCCTCCGCGCCCTCCATCGACCTCTGCAGTACCGAACGAGAAGGAGTTCTCCCATGGCAGGCAACACCGTGACCGTCACCGACGCCAGCTTCGCCACTGACGTCCTGGGCAGTGACAAGCCCGTGCTGGTGGACTTCTGGGCCGAGTGGTGCGGGCCGTGCAAGATGGTTGCGCCGGTCCTCGAGGAGATCGCCGCCGAGCACGCCGACAAGCTGACGATCGCGAAGCTCAACATCGACGAGAACCCGCAGATCGCCCGCGACTACCAGGTCATGTCGATCCCGACGATGACCGTGTTCCAGGGCGGCAAGCCGGTCAAGTCCATCATCGGCGCCAAGCCCAAGGGCGCCATCCTGTCGGACCTGTCCGACTACCTCTGACCGGCCGGCCGGCGCCCGCCGGTCGCTGTGTCACCGAGAGCACTGTCGCTGAGGCCCGCCCGTCCTGTCGGACCGGCGGGCCTCGGCGTTCCCGCCCCGTCGCGTCACCCGCCCGGGTCCCCACCATCACCCGCGCAGGCGCCTCCGGTGCCCCGGTGCGCGCACGACGGCTGCAGACCAGCCACAATCGACTCCAGCCCCATCCGCACCCAGACGACAGGAGCGACGACCACCGTATGGACGTCCTGCGACCCGGCAGCACCGGTCCCGCCGTGGCCGAGGTGCAGACGGTGCTCCGCTCCCTCGGTCTGCTCGCCGGCGACCCCGCCCAGCCGGCCGGGCCGGCTCCGGAGTTCGACGAGGCCACCGGTCTCGCCGTCCGGCACTTCCAGCAGGTGCGCGGTCTCACCGTCGACGGCCGGGTCGGGGACGAGACCTACCGCGCGTTGAACGAGGCCCGTTGGTCCCTCGGTGACCGGCTGCTGCGCTACGACCCCGAGCACCAGGCCCGCGGCGACGACGTGCGGCGGCTGCAGGAGCTGTTGCTGGAGCTCGGCTACGACGCGGGGCGTGCCGACGGCATCCTGGGCGCCGAGACCGAGGCCGGGCTGCGCGCCTTCCAGCGCGACTACGGGCTGACCTCCGACGGGACGTGCGGGCCGGCGACGCTGCGGGCGCTCAAGCAGCTGGGCCGCCGGGTCACCGGCGGGCGCCCGCAGCTGCTGCGGCAGAGCGCGTCGATGGTCGAGTCCGGGTCCCACCTGATCGGCCGGGTCATCGTCATCGACCCGGGCCACGGCGGTGAGGACACCGGCTACACGGCGGGGGAGACGACCGAGGCCGACCTGGTCTTCGACCTCGCCTCCCGGATCGAGGGCCGACTCGCCGCCGCCGGGGCGACGGTGTACCTGACCCGCGGTCGCACCGGCGATCCCGCCGTCGGCGACCGCACCGCGTTCGCCAACGAGGCCCACGCCGACCTGTTCCTCTCCCTGCACATGGAGGCGCACGGCTCGGCGCACGCCCGGGGCGTGGCCAGCTACTACTACGGCACCGGCTCCGGAGCCAGCTCCACGGTCGGTGAGCAGTTCGCGAACCTCGTGCGCCGCGAGGTCATCGCCCGCACCGGGATGCTCGACTGCGGCTCGCACCCGAAGACGTGGGACATCCTGCGGATGACCCGGATGCCCGCCGTCCGGATCGACTGCGGCTACCTGTCCCACCCCGTCGACCGGCTGCTGCTGCTCGACGCCCGGCTGCGCAGCACCGTGGCCCAGGCCGTCGTCGCCGCCGTCCAGCGGCTGTTCCTGCCCGCCGAGGCGGATCCGCCGACGGGCACCTTCCTGCTGCCCGCTCGCGGCTGACGACAGGACCGCAACAGCACCGGCTTACACTCCGACAGGTGACCCCTCCTGTGCCCGACCCCTCGGTCGGTCCCGGTCAGGCCGGGGCGCACTCCAGCGGTGCGTCCCCGCACGTCTCCCCGCGTCATACGCGGCTGGACCCCCTGGCAGACCGGTACGCAGCACGCACCCATGGCATGAAGAGCTCGGAGATCCGGGCCCTGTTCTCCGTGGTCAGCCGCCCCGAGGTCATCTCTCTCGCCGGTGGGATGCCGGCGGTGACCGCGCTGCCGCTGGACGTGGTCGGCTCGATGATCGGGGAGCTCGTCTCCGGCATGGGCGCCCAGACGCTGCAGTACGGCTCCGGCCAGGGTGATCCCCGGCTGCGTGAGCTGATCTGCGACGTGATGGCCCTCGAGGGCATCACCGACGCCCGCTCCAGCGAAGTCGTCGTCACCGTCGGCTCCCAGCAGGGTCTGGACCTGGTCACCCGGGTGTTCGTCGACCCCGGCGACGTCATCCTCGCCGAGGCGCCGTCCTACGTGGGTGCCCTCGGCGTCTTCCAGGCAGCCCAGGCCGAGGTGCGGCACGTCGCGATGGACGACGACGGGCTCATCCCCGAGGCGCTGGAGCAGACGCTGCTGGAGTGCCGCGCGCGCGGTGACCGGGTCAAGTTCCTCTACACCGTGCCGAACTTCCACAACCCGGCCGGCGTGACCCTCTCCGAGCCGCGGCGCGAGGCGATCATGGCGATCGCCGAGCAGTACGACCTGCTGGTCATCGAGGACAACCCCTACGGCCTGCTCGGCTTCGACCGGGAGCCGATGCGCGCGTTGCGGGCCCGCAACGAGGAACGCGTCCTCTACCTGGGCTCGTTCTCCAAGACCTTCTCCCCGGGTCTGCGGGTCGGCTGGGTGCTGGCGCCACTGGCGGTCCGGGAGAAGCTGGTGCTGGCCACCGAGGCCCAGGTGCTCTGCCCGCCGTCGCTGACCCAGTACGCCGTCGCGCGGTACCTGGACACCCAGCCGTGGCGTGAGCAGATCAAGGTCTTCGCCGAGCTGTACCGGGAGCGCCGGGACGCCACGCTGGAGTCGCTGTCGGCACTGATGCCCCCGGGGACCACCTGGACCAAGCCGGACGGCGGCTTCTACGTGTGGCTCAAGCTGCCGCACGGCCTGGACGCCAAGCTCATGCAGCCGCGTGCGGTCGCCGCCCACGTCGCCTACGTCCCCGGGATCGGCTTCTACGCCGACGGGCAGGGTCGGGAGTACATGCGGCTGTCCTACTGCTATCCGGAGCCGGCGCAGATCCGTGAGGGCGTGCGCCGGCTGGCCCGGGTGATCGAGGCCGAGCTGGACCTGCACTCCACCTTCGACGCCGTCGACACGGGCACGTTCCGCGCGGTGTCGTCCCGGCCGCTCCCGCCGCCGCCCTACTCGGCACCGCTCATCGGCCCGGCGACCAGCGACCAGCTGGACTGACGACAACATCCCCTTCCGTCAGTGACGGAAGGGGATGTTGTCCCTGGTCAGGAGGGTGCGCTGCGCCCGGTGATGTCCGGGGCCATCATCCCGACGATCCGCTGCAGGTCGTCGACCGAGCCGAACTCGACGACGATCCGCCCCTTGGCCCGGCCGATCTGCACCTTCACCTTCGTCTCGAAGACATCGGACAGCCGGCCGGCGAGGTCCTCGACCCCCGGCGCCGTCAGCTTGCGGGCCGAGCGACGGGCCGTGGTGGGGCTCTCGGCGACGGCCATGGCGACCGCCTCCTCGGTGGCACGCACCGACATGCCCTCCGCGACGATCCGGGTGGCCAGCGCGTCCTGGGCGTCGGCGTCCGGCAGGCCCAGCAGCGCGCGGGCGTGCCCGGCGGAGATGACCCCGGCGGCGACCCGGGTCTGCACCTTCACCGGCAGCTTCATCAGCCGGATGGTGTTGGTGACCTGGGAGCGGCTGCGGCCGATCTTGCTGGCCAGCTCCTCGTGGGTGGCGCCGAACTCCTCCAGCAGCTGCTGGTAGGCGGCGGCCTCCTCCAGCGGGTTGAGCTGCACCCGGTGGATGTTCTCCAGCAGGGCGTCGCGCAGCATCGCGTCGTCCGTGGTGTCCCGGACGATCGCGGGCACCGTCTCCAGTCCCGCGGCCCGGGCGGCGCGCAGCCGGCGCTCGCCCATGATGAGCTCGTACTGCCCGTTGGCGGCCTCGCGGACGACGATCGGCTGCAGCAGCCCGAACTCGCGCACGGAGTGGGTGAGCTCCTCCAGCGCCTCGTCGTCGAAGACCTGACGCGGCTGCTTCGGGTTGGGAACGACGTCGCCGACCGGCACCTCGCGCAGGTACGCGCCCGGGACTCCCGCCACCTCCTCGAGCACCCGGGCAGGGAGCTCGTGCACCGATGCGGTCCGCCCCTCACCGGCCACCGACGGCGTGGCACCGGTCTGCCCGACCGCAATCACCCCAGCGGCCTCAGCAGCCTCAGCAGCCTCGGCAGCGCGGGCCGCCGGGGTCGCCGTGGGCGCCGGGGCGCTGGTGGGGATGAGGGCCGCCAGGCCCCGGCCGAGACCGCCGCGCTTCGTCACTGGTCCTCCTCGCAGGTGCCCGGGGGCCGCAGGCGCGGCAGGGCGGTGTTCTTGGTGCGCACGGCTGTCACGTGGCGTGCCGCCCGCGCGGGCCCGGGCTCGCGACCGGCTGGCCGAGGACCATCGCCGCGACCGACGGGGGAGCAGGCGGTGCTGCCACCGGAGGCGGCGGCGGGGCCTTCGACGGTGCTGCGGCCGGGGGCAGCGCGACACCGCGGTGGGCGAACTCGCGCGCCGCCTCGACGTAGCTGGTCGACCCCCGGGAGCCCGGGTCGTAGGTGAGCACCGACTGTCCGTAGCCCGGCGCCTCACTGACCCGGACGTTGCGCGGGATGACCGCGGTCAGCACCAGGTCGCCGAAGTGGTTGCGGACCTCGTCGGCGACCTGGTCCGCGAGCTTGGTGCGGCCGTCGTACATGGTGAGCAGGATCGTGCTCACCGAGATGCCCGGGTTCAGGTGCGCCCGGACGAGGTCGATGTTGGAGAGCAGCTGCCCGAGCCCCTCCAGCGCGTAGTACTCGCACTGGATGGGGATGAGGACCTCGTCCCCGGCGACCAGTGCGTTGAGGGTCAGCAGCCCCAGCGACGGCGGACAGTCGATGAGCACGTAGTGCGGGCGCTCCTCGGCGGGGAGCTCGTGCAGGTACGCCTCGATCGAGCGGCGCAGCCGGTGCTCACGCGCGACGACGGAGACCAGCTCGATCTCCGCGCCGGCCAGGTCGATGGTCGCCGGCACGCAGAGGAGGTTCGGACTGGCGGTCGTCGGGTGGGTGACCTCGGCCAGGGTGTTGTCGCCGACGAGCGCGTCGTAGATCGACGGCGTCCCGACCGTGTGCTCGACACCGAGGGCCGTGCTCGTGTTGCCCTGGGGGTCCAGGTCGATCACCAGGGTGCGCAGGCCGTACATCGCCAGGGCCACCCCGAGGTTGACCGTGGAGGTGGTCTTCCCGACGCCGCCCTTCTGGTTGGCGATGGTGACCACCCGGATCCGCCCAGGGGCGGGGAGTGGTTCCTGGTCGGCCGCGTGCAGCACCCGGGTCGCCCGCATCGCCTCCATGGCGATCGGGCTGTCGAACTCGGCACCGACGCCCTGGTCGGCGGCGAGGCTGGAACGCAGCCGCTCGCCGGGGTCAGTCATCGGTGCATCCTCCTCACGGCGTGTTCCACGTGGAACGGCGTCGGTGTTCCACGTGGAACAGGCCGTTCACCCGGTCGGACGCGAGGATCGTGGAGCTCCTCCACGCGTCATCACCACCACGGTAGTGGCTGCTGCGCCGAGCTCGACACCGACAGCCCGGGTGTGCACGTCCCGCATGCCGGCCGCCTCGAGTTCGGGGACCAGTCCGGGCACCTCCGCGGCCGCGCGAGCACCCACCAGGGCGATCAGTTGCGAGCCCGGGGAGAGCAGTCCGCGGCACCACCCGACGAGCCGGGGGAGCGGTGCCACCGCCCGGGCGGTGACCACGTCTACCGGTCCGACGGTACGGAGGACGGAGCGCTCCTCGGCCCGGCCGCGCACGACCCGCCACGGCACACCCAGCGCCGTCACGACGTCCTGCAGGAACTCCACCCGGCGGGCCATCGGTTCGACCAGGGTCAGCGTCACGTCCGGGCGGGCGAGCCCCAGCGGAACGCCCGGCAGGCCGGCACCGCTGCCGACGTCGACCACCCGGGCACCGAGCGGTACCACCTCGGCCAGGGCCGCGCTGTTGAGCACGTGCCGCTCCCACAACCGCGGGACCTCCCGTGGGCCGATCAGCCCGCGGACCACGCCGTCGCCGGCCAGCATGGCCACGTACCGGGCCGCGGCCTCGGTGGCGGGGCCGAACACGGCTTCGGCCATCGGGGGCACTTCCGGAACTGTGTCGTTCTGCAACGGTGGCGCTGCCCCGTCGGAGGGCTGGTCGGACGAAGTCACGCGTCGGGGAGGACCACGACGCGCCGGTTCGGCTCCTCGCCCTCCGACTCGCTGTGCACCCCGACCGCCGCAGCGATGACGTCGTGGACGACCTTGCGCTCGAACGGGTTCATCGCCGAGAGCCGCTCGGGCTGACGGCTCTGCGCCACCCGCTCGGCCGCCGCCGACGCCAGGCTGCTCAGGTCCGCACGCCGCTTGGCCCGGAAGCCGCCGATGTCCAGCATCAGCCGGCTGCGGACGCCGGTGGACTGCGCCACGGCGAGCCGGGTCAGCTCCTGCAGCGCCTCCAGCGTCGCGCCGTCCGGGCCGATCAGCGTCTTGAGCTGGCCCCCGACCACCGCGACGGAGGCGCGGTCGCCCTCGACGTCGAGGTCGATGTCCCCATCGACGTCCAGGATGTCCAGGAGCCGCTCGAGGTAGTCACCGGCGACGTCACCCTCGCGGACGAGCAGGTTCTCACCGTCGCCGTCCTCCTCGGCGTCCTCCTCGGCGTCCTCCTCGGCGTCCTCCTCGTCGTCGTCCTCGGCGTCGACCGGCTCGACGACGGCGTCCGCCGACGCCTCGTCGGGGTCGGGCAGGTCGGGGTCACCGCTCCCGCCGGTCCGGGGCAGCACCGCGTCCGAGGTCGCCTCGGCCGTCGTCACGGTGTCGGTTCCGGTGTGGTTGTCGGGTGCACTCACGGGGGTCCTCCAAGGTCGTGCAGGCGGCCGGGCGAACCCGGTGGTCGAGGGGCGGGCACGCCGCGGGCTCCGAGCCCGGGTGCCCGCGCCGGTCAGCGGCGCTTGCGCTTGCCGCGGTTGGCCGGCCCGGCCGAGCCG
>JAOPVN010000483.1 GCA_025966175.1 Modestobacter sp.
GGCCGAGCACGCCGCCCGGTCCGGCCGGGCGGCCGGCAACGGCTCGATGATGCGGGCGGCGCCCGCCGCGATCCGCTTCGCCCGCGAAGGCACCGACGCCACGATGGACGCCGCCCGGCGGATCTCCGCCCTCACCCACGGCGACCCGTCGGCCGGCGAGGGCTGCGCGGTGCTCCACGAGCTGATCCGGGTCGCCCTGGACGGCGACGATCCGCTCGCGGCCGTCCCCGCCGCGCTGGCGCAGGTCGCCTCCGAGCACCGCGACCGGTGGGCTGCCGTGCTGGCGCCGGACTGGACCCCCGAGCAGGCGACCGAGGGCAACGGCGCGGTGTGGCCGGCGCTCGGCCAGGCGCTGTGGGCGCTGCGGCGGGGTCGCTCGTTCGCCGAGGTGCTGCGGCTGGTCATCGACCTGGGCGGGGACACGGACACGGTCGCCGCGGTCGCCGGCGCGCTGGCCGGCGCGGTCCACGGGATCGCCGGCATCCCGATGCGCTGGACCTCGGCGGTGCACGGGCGGGTGCCCGGCAGCGACCGGCTCTGGCAACTGGCCGACCTGCACCACCTGGCGGCCGCACTCGACGGGTCGACCGAAGGCCCGTACGAGCCTCCGGAGAACCCCGGACTGGAGCCCCGGGAGGTGGCCGCCGGGGTCTGGGCCGCAGACCTGGCCGGCGCCCGGCACAGCTCCCCCGACTTCGCCGTCGTCTCGCTGTGCCGCACCGGCCGCCGCTTCCCGCACGAGGTGCAGCGCTTCGCCTACCTGACCGACGACGACGCGAACAGCGAGCTGGACGCCGTGCTGGCCGACGTCCTCGACGACATCGCGGCGCTGCGGGCCGACGGGAAGCCGGTGCTGGTGCACTGCTTCGCCGGCCAGTCCCGCACCGGGCTGGTGCTGCGGGCCTGGCTGCGCCGCACCGAAGGCCTGTCGGCGGCGGAGGCGACCGCGCACGTGCGGCAGCGCTGGCCGCACCTGAGCGAGTGGAACGCGAGCTTCACCGCCGCCCTGGAGCGCGTGCGCTGAATCAGCTCCCGGGCCAGGGCTTCGCGGCGGTGATGCCCAGCTCGGTGCCGCAGACGCGGTTGGCCTGGATGTGCTGCGGGCGGAAGTAGACGGTCGAGGCGGTGACGTCGTCGCCGAAGGCCTGTGGGGTGCTGGGCTCCGGCGGGGCCACCAGGGTCGGTGCCGCGGACTGGATCGAGAAGCGGATGACCCGGGTGAACTGGCAGTCCTCCCCCACCGACTCGATGCTGAACTCGATCGGTGGCCGGTGGGTGCCGCGCACGATGTTGTCCAGCCCGCCCGCGCCGGTCGACCCCTCGACCAGGTCGATCGTCCCGTCGTTCCGCTGCACCTCGTTGTTGTCGTTCTGCGCGTGCACGTGCCCGGAGCTGGTCTGCCGGATCAGCCCGGGCAGCTCCTTGCGCAGCGCCTCGGCGGCGACCGGCGCATGGGCGGCGAAGACGTCGATCGGGTCGGGGCTGGCCGCAGCTCCTCCCGTGGTGCCCCCGGTGGCCGGGGCGGACGACGTCGGCGCGCCGTCCGGGGTCGCCCCGGCGCCGTCCTGGACGTCGGCACCCACCGCCGCCCGGACCGCCTCCTGCTCCAGCGGGTCGACCACCGACGGGTTGTCGGCGCCGTAGGCACCCGCCGCGCCGTAGACCCGGGGATCGCTGAGCCCGGCGATCGTCAGCCCGTAGGCCTGCACCACCCCGGCGGTGACCTCGTAGCCGTCGCCGCTGGCGGTCTTGGTGCCCAGCACGGTGACGCCGGGGACGGTGCGCATGACCTCGACGGTCGCCGGGGAGTCGTGGTTGCCGGCGATCCAGAGCATCGGGGTGGTGGCGGTGACCGCGCGGATGCCGTCGAGGTAGCTGGGGGTGAGCTCCTCGCGGGTGCCGAACTCGCTCTCGTCACCGGTGTCGATGATCAGGTCGACGTCGTAGTTGGTGGCGTACTGGCCCACCAGCGGCCAGTTGGCGCCCAGGTGCATGTCGGAGACGTACATGATCCGCAGCGCGGTCTGCGGCGTCTGGTCGCTCTCGATCTGCGCCTGCAGCGCCGCCTGGATGCCGACGACCGAGCCCAGCACGTCCAGCGCCTTCGACTGCTGCGAGTAGTACGCGGAGAGCTGGCCGGGGAACAGCTGAGCGGCGGCCAGCGTGCCGGTGAGCCGGGACTCCCGCACCCAGTCCGGGTTGTAGGTCACCACCCCGTAGCCGGCGACGGCGGCGGTCAGGACGACGGCGACCCCGGCCTCCACCGCCCGGTAGCGCAGCTCGTGCGCCCGCCGTGGCCGCCCGCGCAGGTAGCGCACCGACATGTTGATCGCGCCGGCCACGCCGAGCCCGATCGCCAGCCCGAGCAGGAACTCGCCGATCAGCCAGGTCGCGATCCGCGGCAGCTGGGCGGTGAAGTCGGCCTGCAGCCGCTGCACGAATGCCGGCAGGTCGCCGTTGGCCAACCGGGTCAGCTCCAGGACGTCGACGTCCTCGGGGCTGACGTGCACGCCGAACGGCACCCCGCTGACCTGCGGGAACTCCCAGCTGCCCAGGGTGGTGTCAGCCGACAGGCCGGGCCGGGAGAACAGCGAGCCCTGCACCTCGAACGGCACGCCCTGCACGGTCGCGTGGTAGGGAAAGGCCTGCAGCAGCGCGGCGGCGCAGAGCAGCGGGAGCGCCAGCCGGAGCGCCCAGCGGAGCGCGAACTCCAGGACCCGGCCGAGCACGGCGACGGTGCGCCCGGCGAGCTGCCGGGCGCGGGCTGCCCGGGTCACCGGGAAGGGCAGGACGAGCTGCTCGCCGCCGTCCGGGGTGCGTGCCATTGCCGCCCATTGTCCCGACCGGACGGACGGCGTCGACCAGCGCAGGGGTCGCGTCGATCACCCACCGGTCGCCGACCACCGCAACTCGACTGGTGTGAAGGAATCCTGGCCGGGACGTAACGGCGACCACATGCCGGGGAAGCACTCCGCTCCTACGTTTCGCCTGGTCCCGGTGACGAGAACACCCAGTGATCCAGGAGCCCCGCCATGGCCCAGAGCGACGTGGTTGCCCCCACCCCCGAAGGGACCGAGCCCCCGGGACAGCCCCGGGGTCCCGACGTCAGCGCCGCCACCCGCGAGACGCTGGAGGACTACACCCTCCGGTTCGCCCCACGCCACTACCGGAGGTGGACGCCGGCCGTCGTCGGCATCTCCGCACTCGGTGGCATCGCCTACCTCGCCGACTTCGCCATCGGCGCGAACATCGGCATCTCCTACGGCACGACCAATGCGCTGTGGGGCATCGGCGTCTTCGCCGTCGTCATCGTGCTGACCGGCTTCCCGCTGGCCTACTACGCGGCCCGGTACAACCTGGACCTGGACCTGATCACCCGGGGCAGCGGCTTCGGCTACTACGGCTCGGTCGTCACCAACGTCATCTTCGCGACGTTCACGTTCATCTTCTTCGCCCTCGAGGGCTCGATCATGGCCCAGGGGCTGGAGCTCGGGCTGGGCATCCCGTTGTGGCTGGGCTACGCCCTCTCCACGCTGCTGATCTTCCCGCTGGTCATCTACGGGATGCAGGTGCTCTCGACGCTGCAGGTCTGGACGACGCCGTGATCAGCCACCCGGAGTCGATCAACGGCTTCTTCGCCTATCGCGGCGAGAGCAACACCTCGCCCAACGTCGGCTCGGTGCTGCTGGCCGCCGGGGTCTGCCTGTCGCTGATCGCGCAGATCGCCGAGCAGATCGACTACCTGCGGTTCATGCCGCCGCGCACGCCGGAGAACTCCCGCAGGTGGTGGACCTGGATGGTGCTGGCCGGCCCGGGCTGGGTGCTGTTCGGCGCGATCAAGCAGGTCATCGGGCTGTTCCTGGCGGTCTACATCATCGCCAACGTCACCGACGGCGCCGCGATCGCGAACCAGCCGGTGCACCAGTTCCTGGAGATCTACTCCGACATCATGCCGAGCTGGCTGGCGCTGACCCTCGCCGTCGTCCTCGTCGTGATCAGCCAGGTGAAGATCAACGTCACCAACGCCTACTCGGGCTCGCTGGCCTGGACGAACTCCTACACCCGGATCACCCGGCACTACCCGGGCCGGCTGGTCTTCCTCGGCGTCAACCTGGCGATCGCGCTGGTGCTGATGGAAGCCAACATGTTCGACTTCCTGAACACGATCCTGGGCTTCTACGCCAACTGCGGGATCGCCTGGGTGGTCGTCGTCGCCAGTGACATCGCGATCAACAAGTACCTGCTGAAGATCTCGCCCAAGGAACCGGAGTTCCGCCGCGGGATGCTCTACCCGATCAACCCGGTCGGCTTCGGCTCGATGCTGATCGCGGCCGGCGTCTCGATCCTGGTGTTCTTCGGTGGTCTGGGTGAGGGGCTCAAGCCCTATTCACCGCTGGTCGCGATCGTGCTGGCCCTGGTGCTGCCGCCCGTGCTCGCGGTCGCCACCAAGGGCCGCTGGTACCTGCGCCGCACCCACGACGGCATCGACCTGCCCATGTACGACGAGCACGGCAACCCCTCCGGCGAGGAGCTCACCTGCCACGTCTGCGACCAGGCCTACGAGCGGCCCGACATGGCCGCCTGCGAGACCCACGACGCGCACGTCTGCTCGCTGGACCTGTCGACCGACCGGACCGGCGAGCACGTCCTCCCCGCGCACCCCTGAGGGCCTGCCGACAGGCGAGCGACCACCTCACGACGTTCGGCGGCCGCCGTCCCAGCGTGCACCGATCCGGGTGGCGGAACACCCCATTCGTCCTTCTGAGGGGCCGCGCGGGTTGCGCCGCGCCGCATCGGGCGTCCGGCATGGGACCCTGGACCCTGACCGACGACGACGCGCTCGCTGACTCGTCGCCGACGAACGGGGCTCCCTTTGGCACTGATCAACTGCCCCTCCTGCTCCAGCGAGGACATCAACGGCACGCCGCAGCCGGACAGCCGGCTGCTGATCCACTGCAACAACTGCGGAAATGAGTGGCTGCGCGGTGAGGCCCGGCGCGATCCGGCCCGGCCTGCCGTACGCACCGTGGACTCCCTGCACGCGGAGTTCCCGACCGCCGCCGACGTCCGCCCCGAGGTGCGTGAGCGGGTGATGCTGCTGACGTCGGAGTTCCTGATGGAGCGGCCCGAGCCCGACCCGGACATCGAGTCGTACCGGGTGCGGTACGCCGAGCTGTTCACCCGCGAGAACCTGCGGAACGCGACGCCGGACCAGCTGCTGCACTTCGCGAACTCCACGACCGTCGCCGACCCGGGCAACATGTCCGGGTTCAACCGGGCGTGGAAGACCGCCGGCCCGGACAAGGCCGCCGGGCAGGTGCGCGGCACGATCGAGTACCTGCTGTTCGGTCCGGAGAGCCTGCG
>JAOPVN010000445.1 GCA_025966175.1 Modestobacter sp.
GAGGGCAGCGGCCTGGTCGCCGCCCTGCTGCAGTGGCACCTGGAGCGGGGCCTGCGCTCGCTGCCGCTGGTGGACCGCACGTGAGCGCTCGCTCGACCCGCCCGGTCAAGGCGCCCAACCCGCACCCATCCGGTGCGACGCCGCCGCCGATCCCGGCGGACAAGGTGCCGCACCATGTCGCGATCGTGATGGACGGCAACGGCCGCTGGGCGTCTTCTCGGGGGCTGCCGCGCACGGCGGGGCACGAGGCGGGGGAGGCCTCGCTGTTCGACTGCGTCGAGGGTGCGATCGAGCTCGGCATCGGGGCGATCAGCGCCTACGCCTTCTCCACCGAGAACTGGCGGCGGAGCCCCGAGGAGGTCCGCTTCCTCATGGGCTTCAACCGCGACGTGATCCGGCGCCGCCGCGACGAGATGCACGAGCTCGGAGTGCGGGTGCGCTGGGCCGGCCGTCGTCCCCGGCTGTGGCGCAGCGTGATCAAGGAGCTGGAGATCGCCGAGGAGCTGACGAAGGACAACGACGTCCTCACGCTCACCATGTGCGTCAACTACGGCGGCCGGGCCGAGATCGCCGACGCCGCCGCGGCGATCGCCCGCGAGGTCGCCGCCGGGCGGATCAAGCCGGACAAGATCACCGAGGAGACGGTCGCCCGGTTCCTCGACGAGCCGGACATGCCCGACGTCGACCTCTTCGTGCGCAGCTCCGGGGAGAACCGGACCAGCAACTTCCTGCTCTGGCAGGCCGCCTACGCCGAGCTGGTCTTCCTGGACACGCTGTGGCCGGACTTCGACCGCCGGCACCTGTGGCAGGCCTGCGAGGAGTACGCGAGCCGGCAGCGCCGTTTCGGCAGCGCCTGACGAAGGACCCCCTCCTCCCCACCCCTCGCAGGCTCGGGGCGGGCCCCGGGAGGGGGCCGGAACAGCGGGTCAGCTCGCGGCTGCGGCAGCGCGGCAGTCCGCGCAGGTGCCGACGATCTCCAGGGTGTGGCTGATGTCGGCAAAGCCGTGTTCCCCGGCGATCCGGTCGGCCCACGCCTCCACGGTCGGGCCGGCGACCTCCACCGTCCGGCCGCAGGTGCGGCAGACCAGGTGGTGGTGGTGCTGGGTGCTGCAGCGGCGGTAGAGCGCCTCACCGGAGTCGGTGCGGATCGAGTCCAGCTCGCCGTCGTCGGCCAGCGCCTGCACCGCCCGGTAGACGGTGGACAGCCCCACGCCGTCGCCCGAGGTGCGCAGCCGGGCGTGCACCTCCTGGGCGCTGTGGAAGCCCTCGAGGGTGTCGAAGACCGCGGCGACCGCGGCGCGCTGGCGCGTGGTGCGGGCCATCAGGCCGTCGCCTCCGACCGGTCCTCGTGGCCGGCGTGCGCGAGCGCGGCCCGCACGATGTGCGCCACGTGCCCGTCGACCAGCCGGTAGTCGACCTCCCGGTGTCGCCGTGCGCCGACCACCAGACCGGCGCTGCGCAGCACCCGCAGGTGCTGGGAGACCAACGGCTGTGGCACCTCGAGGGCGTCGACCAGCTGGTGCACGCAGCGGGAACCGTGCTCGTCCAGCAGCGCCACGATCGACAGCCGCACCGGCGAGGCGAGCGCGGTCAGCAGCTCGCTGGCCGCCTGCACGTCGGCCGGGACGGTCCGCGACGGCGGGGTCACGGACGCGGGCATGGCACCATCGTCCGAGCGCATGAGAACCATTGTCAACTCACCGCGTCGATCCAAGGGAGTGATGCCGGTGTTCGCCGTCACCCGGCTGCGCATCCCCGCTGACGACGTCCCCGCCTTCACCGACGCCGCGGGTCAGTTGCTGGCCGCACTGCAGGCCCGGCCCGGCTTCCGGGACGGCGACCTGGGCCGGGCCGCCGACGATCCGGAGCTCTTCGCCCTGCACACCAGCTGGGACGGCGTGGGCGCCTACCGCCGGGCCCTGTCGGCGGCCGAGGTGAAGGTCGCCGGCGCCCCCGTGTGGGTCTACGCGCTCGACGAGCCGGGCGTCTACCTCACCGACTGAGTCAGGTCCACGGCGTCGAGCCCGGCGCTGACCAGCAGTTGGTACGACACCCCGCTCGGTCGGGCGGCCGGCGCAGGTGTGCGCCGCACTCATCGGCAGTCGAGCGAGGCGCTGTGCCCCTGGGCGAGGCGCTGAGCTGCGCGTTCGCGGGTCAGCGAGTTCCGGATCCGGGCCGTCGGGACGCGGGTGGACGGCGGCCGGGAGGCCGGCGCCGGGCGGCGACTAACGTCTAGGGGTCACCCGCCGACCGCCAGCCGGATGGAGCCTCCGTGCCCAGCGACACCCCTGCCCCTGCCCGTACCGCCGACCCGGCCCGCCTGGAGAAGGTGGTCAACCTCTGCAAGCGGCGGGGGTTCGTCTTCCCCTCCGGCGAGATCTACGGCGGCACCCGTTCGGCCTGGGACTACGGCCCGCTCGGCGTCGAGCTCAAGGAGAACATCAAGCGCCAGTGGTGGCGGACGGTCGTGCAGAGCCGGGACGACGTCGTCGGCCTGGACTCCTCGGTCATCCTGCCCCGCCAGGTGTGGGTCGCCTCCGGTCACGTCGGCGTCTTCACCGACCCGCTGACCGAGTGCCAGAACTGCCACAAGCGCTTCCGGGCCGACCACCTGGAAGAGGAGTACGAGGAGAAGAAGGGCCGGCCCCCGGAGCACGGCCTGGCCGACATCAGCTGCCCGAACTGCGGCGTGAAGGGTGCCTGGACCGAGCCGCGGGACTTCAACATGATGCTGAAGACCTTCCTCGGCCCGGTCGAGGACGAATCCGGCCTGCACTACCTGCGCCCGGAGACCGCCCAGGGCATCTTCGTCAGCTTCGCCAACGTGATGGGCGCGGCCCGGAAGAAGCCGCCGTTCGGCATCGGCCAGATCGGCAAGTCCTTCCGCAACGAGATCA
>JAOPVN010000448.1 GCA_025966175.1 Modestobacter sp.
CCCGGAGCGTGTCCGTGAGCTGGGCCAGCTGGCCGCGCAGAGCGCGCTGCCCGCCCGCGCCGCCCTGCTGCGCTGGGGCGCGCTGCCGCCGCTGGTCCGCAGCCAGCTGCTGACCAGCTGGTACGGCAGTCAGCGGAGCAGCTCGGCGGCCTGATCCGCTCGGAGAACCGCAGCCTGCCGCACACCGGCACGGCGGCGGCACCGACGTCTCAGCCGTGCCCGGACGACGATCCGGACCGGCGACTCATGGGCGCGGCACGTTCCGCAGGTTGCTGCGCGCCAGATCGACCATCCTCCCGACCCCACCGCCCAGCACCATCTTCGACGCCGACACCGCGAAGCCGCGGATCTGCTCCCCGGTGATCGCCGGCGGGATGGACAGCGCGTTCGCGTCGGTCACGAACTCCATCAGCACCGGCCCCGGCTCGGCCAGTCCCTTCTCGAGGGTGGACCGGACGTCCTTGGGGTCCTCGACGCGCATCGACGGGATGCCCACGCCGGCGGCGATCGCGGCGAAGTCCGTCGGCTCGTGGTCCGTCTCGTAGTCCACGATCCCGTCGACCATCATCTCGAGCTTGACCATCCCGAGCGACGCGTTGTTGAACAGCACGATCTTGACCGGCAGCCGGTGCAGCCGGACGGTGATGAGCTCCCCGAGCAGCATGGCCAGGCCGCCGTCCCCGCTCATGCTGATCACCTGGCGGCCGGGCGCGCCGAACTGCGCGCCCACCGAGTGCGGCAGCGCGTTCGCCATCGAGCCGTGCCGGAAAGAGCCGATCACCCGGCGCCGTCCATTGGGCGTCAGGTAACGGGCGGCCCACACGTTGCACATGCCGGTGTCGACGGTGAAGACGGCGTCGTCGGCGGCCAGCTCGTCCAGCTGGGCGGCGACGTACTCGGGGTGGATCGGCCGCATCCGCTCCACCCGCCGCGTGTAGGCGTCGACAACCTTCTCCAGCGCGCGGGCGTGGTCGCGCAGCATCGAGTCCAGGAACGTCCGGTCGGTCTTCCGCTCCAGCAGCGGCAGCAGCGCCCGGATCGTCTCCCCGACGTCCCCGTGGACGGCGACCTCGAGCGGGGTGCGCCGGCCCAGGTGCGCGACATCCGCGTCGACCTGCGCCGTCCGCTTCTGCGGCAGGAAGTTCCGGTAGGGGAAGTCGGTGCCCAGCAGCACCAGCAGGTCGGCCTCGTGCGTGGCCTTGTGTGCCGCGCCGTAACCGAGCAGCCCGTTCATGCCGACGTCGTAGGGGTTGTCGTACTGGATCCACTCCTTGCCGCCCAGCGCGTGCCCGACCGGCGCCAGCACGTGCCCGGCCAGCTCCATCACCTCGTCGTGGGCGTCCCGGCAGCCGGCGCCGCAGAACAGCGTCACGGAGCGGGCGGCGTTGATCGCGTCGGCCAGCTGCCGCACCTGCTCGGCCGCCGGTCGCACCGGGGAGGGCTCGGTGACCATCGCGGTGGGCACGGTCGGGCCGTCGGACTCCTCGGCCGCGAGGTCGCCGGGCAGGACGACGACGGAGACCCCGCGCCGCCCGATCGCCGTCTGCATGGCGACCCGCAGCGCCTGCGGCATCTGGGCAGGGGTCACCAGCTCGGACCAGTGGCTGCAGTCGGTGAACGTCCGCTCCGGGTGGGTCTCCTGGAAGAACCCCGTGCCGATCTCGGTCGACTGGATGTGCGACGCCAGCGCGAGCACCGGCGCCCCACTGCGGTGTGCGTCGTAGAGGCCCTGCAGCAGGTGGGTGTTGCCGGGGCCGCTGCTCCCCGCGCACACGGCCAGCCGGCCGGTGACCTGGGCCTCGGCGGCAGCGGCGAAGGCACCGCCCTCCTCGTGGCTGACGTGCACCCACTCGATGCCGGAGGTCCGGCGGACGGCGTCCACGATCGGGTTGAGGCTGTCGCCGACGACGCCGTAGATGCGCTCGACGCCGGCGTCGCGCAGCATCTGGACCAGCTGGATGGCGACCGTGGGGTTGGCCATGGGGGCTCCTGGTGAGGGCCGCGGCGCCGTGGGCCGGCTGCAGCACTCCACTACCCGCGACGGCGGGGATCAACATCCGCTCAGACGGCGTCCCAGGGCTCCCCGCACGCGGCGCACCGACCCGACGGCAGCCGTTCGGTGAGCCGCCCGCAGGCCGGGCACACCCGGTCCAGCCAGCAGGCGGGATCACCGCCGTCGGGCTCCTCGGGCGCGTCCGGCTCGTCGGGTTCCACGGCCGGGTCAGTCCTCGTCCGGCGGCGCGAAGCGGGCCAGCGCCTCCACCGCGGGGCAGGTGTAGTACGCCCCGGTCAGCGGGGTGAGGAAGCCGGTGAGCCCGTCCCGGATGCCGTCGGTCGCGCCGGCCATCCGGCGCAGCATCTCGTGCAGTCGCCACTGGTCGCGGGCGAAGCCGACGAACGCCGTCCCGTGGTCGGTGACCCCGCCGTAGGCGACGTTGCGCCGGAAGATCTGCTTCTCCTCGCCGTCCACCTCGAGAGTGGTGCGCGCGACGTGGGCACTGGGCAGCATCACGTCCTCGGGCAGCTCGACGCTGTCGTCCTTGGTGCGCCCCATCATCATCTCCTGGCCGTGCTGGCCCAGGGACTCCCAGGTGGCGGTGTCGTGCCGCCAGATCTGGTAGAGGACGACGCTGGCTCCCGCACCGGGCTCACCGGCCGGCACGGCGGCGATCCCGGCCGCGGTGAGCAGCGACGGGTTCTCGGTGCCGTCGATGAAACCGGTCAGGTCACGGTCGTGCTTGTAGAGCCAGCCGGTGATCTCACCGGCGACCCGCGCGACCCCGGCCAGCGCGGCGAGCACGGCGCGGGCGTTGTCGAACACCGCCGTGCGGTCCCCACCGGCGACCCACACCCAGGCGTCGTGCTGGGTGGCCGGCATCCGGTAGCCGCCGGCGCCGCGCAGGTCCTCGGTCCAGCTCGCGGCGTCGGCGGGGGCGTCGCCCGGCGCGACCTCCGCCCACAGTTCCGGGCGGAAGCCGACCACCAGGTTGACCCCGCCGGTCGTCGACAGCGGATCGGAGAGCCCGGCCACCCCGCGGACCAGGTCCGCCGCGGGGCGGCCGGGCTCGAGGTCGAGCTCCAGGTAGCAGTGCTCAGGCGTGCCGAGGGCGAAGATGCCGGGCTGCGTCGTCACGCCGTCCACCCTGCCCGACGCCCACGCGCAAACCTCAGTCGGAGGTCGGCGGCTCGTCCTTGCCCTCTTCCTCGAGCTTGTCGGCCTCCTCCTTGGTCTTGTGCACCGCCTTGTCGGCGTGCTCCGGGGGGCCGTACACGGTGTAGAGCACCAGCGGGTTGGGCCCGGTGTTGAGGAAGTTGTGCTTCTTGCCCGCCGGGACGACGACCAGGTCGCCCTGCGCGACGTTCTTCTTCTGGCCCGACACGATCGCCTGGCCGGTGCCGCTGACGAACGTCAGGATCTGGTCGGTGTCCTCGTGCACCTCCTCGCCGATCTCCCCGCCCGGCGGGATCGTCATGATCACCAGCTGGGTGTACTCGCCGGTCCAGAGCACCCGACGGAAGTCGGCGTTCTCCTCGGCGACGGTCGCGATCGTGAAGTGCTCCACGCTGTCCACCTCTCCGTTCCTGTGCTCGGCGCCCCGCCCGGTCCGGTCGGGGCTCGTCGACGCCCAGTCAAGAGCACCGGACGCGTGCGCGCGATCCGAAGTGATCAAGCGAGGTGGGTCCGACGGCCGGTCAGCGGGGCGCGGCGGTGGCGTAGGCGGCGGCGACCGTGGCCCGGTCGAACACCCGCCAGGTGGCCGCGGACACGACGACGGCGATTCCGAACCCCACCCAGTAGGGCGCGGTCAGCCCGAAGCGGGTGGCCAGCACCCCGCCGAGCAGCGCGCCGACGCAGTTGCCGCCGGCCGAGATGAACAGCGTCGTGCTGCCCACCCGTCCGAGCATGTGCGGCGGGGTGAGCCGCTGCCGCAGCGAGCTGGCGACCATGCCCCACAGCGAGCCATGGACGCCGAAGGCGAACAGCACGGCGCCGACGACGACGGCGTCCCGCGAGGTGGCCAGCACCAGGTGCGTCAGCGCCTCGACCAGCAGCCCGATCCGGATGGTCCAGCTCGCCGACACCCGCGCGACGATCCGGTCGCCGACCAGCGCACCGACCAGCCCGCCGAGCGCCATCGCGGAGAAGAGCAGCCCGTAGCCGACCGACCCGAGCCCCAGACGCTCGTGCGCCACGAGCACGAGCACCGCGGTCGCGGCGGTGAGGGTGACGTTGAGCAGCCCGATCAGCCCGGCCATGGTGCGCAGCAACCGCTGGTCGCGCAGCCAGCGGAAGCCCTCGGCGACCTCGCGGCGCACCGACCGGCGCGGGAGCGGGCCGGCGGCCGCTGCGGGCGCCGCCCGGTAGACCCCGGCGACCAGCGCGATCAGCACCGCGCTCGCGGCATAGGTGCCCGTGTTCACCCAGAACGGGATGCTCGCGGCCACCACGAAGAGGAACCCGCCCAGTGGCCCGGCCACCAGCTGCTGGGCCACCATCGTGCCGGCGAAGGACCAGCCGTTGGCCCGCTCCAGCAGCGGGCGCGGCACCACGGCCGGCAGCAGCGCCTGGCTCGCCGAGCGGAACACCACCTCGCCGGTGCTGACGACGAAGAGCACCGCGTAGAGCAGCAGTACGCCGGCCCGGCCGGTGGTGACGGCGACCGCCAGCACCGCCACGGCCAGCACCCGGACCGCGTCGATGGCGATCATCAGGCGCCGCCGGTCCACCCGGTCCACCAGCACCCCGCCGGGCAGCGCGAAGAGCAGCCACGGCAGCCAGGAGACCGCCGCCGTGGCCGCGACGGTCAGCGGGTCGTCGGTATGGGAGGCGACCAGCAGGGGAGCGGCGACGGTGGCCAGTCCACTGCCGAGTGCGGAGGTCGTCCCGGCGGCCCAGAGGCGGGCGAAGCGACGGTCCAGCCGATCCGCGGGGACGTCGGCCACGGGCGGCGAAGCTACCAGCGCCGGACGGCGGCGCAGCCCGGGCGCGCGGGAACGTGCCCTCCTGCCGGGCCGTTGGCCGGGGCGGTAGGACAAGCTGTCGGGGCCAGGGGTCTCCCCGTGGTCGAGAGCGGTACCGGGATGTGTCCCGGCGGAGCGCAGGAGGACAGCGTTGACTGAGCAGTCACGGGAGGCGGCACTGGCCGCGGAGCTCGACGAGGCCGCGACGGAGGTGGCCGAGGCCGAGGCAGCGGTGTCGACGCGGGCGGTGCCCGAGGGCGGCGTCGTCGTCGGGCACGACGGGTCCGGGTGCGCCCAGGTCGCCCTGCAGTGGGCCGCCGACCTGGCCGAGCGCGCGCACTGGCCGCTGCACGTCGTGCGGGCCTGGCGGATCGCGACCGCGCCGCAGCCGCCGACCTGGGAGGCGGGCTTCGTGCCCCCGATCACCGACTACGAGCAGGCGGTGCAGGCCGACCTGGAGTCCGACGTCGCCGCGCTGCTGGGGGCGGAGCGGGCCCGCACGGTCACCTGCCACGTGGTGCACGCCCCGCCGGTCCGGGCGCTCATCGAGGCGGCCGAGGGGGCCGACCTGCTGGTCGTCGGCGCCCGCGGACGCGGCGGTTTCGCCGGGCTGCTGCTGGGCTCGGTCAGCGACCAGGTCACCCACCACGCGCCGTGCCCGGTCACCGTGGTCCGCAGCGACCGCAAGGACTGAGGGTGCCGGTGCAGCACCCTGTTCCGCCGTCCTTCCTCCGGGCCCACACCCGGCTGGCCCGGCCGACCCTCGTCCCGGAGGTGCAGCTGCACGTCGCGGACGACGTCGTCGGGCTCTGGGAGGCGATGGAGACCGAGGGCGGCGGGGCCAATCAGGACCCGCCGTTCTGGGCGGCAGCGTGGCCGGGCGGACAGGCGCTGGCGCGGTACGTGCTCGACCACCCCGAGGTGGTCGCCGGCCGGCGGGTGCTGGACCTCGGGGCCGGCAGCGGACTGGTCGCCGTGGCGGCCCTGCTGGCGGGGGCCAGCGGGGTGCTCGCCAGCGACATCGACCCCTACTCGCACACCGCCATCGGGCTGAACGCCGAGCTGAACGGCGTCTCCGGGATCGACGTGGTGGGCGACGTGCTGGGCGGCGACCCGCCGGAGATCGACGTCGTCCTGGCCGGTGACGTCTGTTACGACCGGGACATGACCAGCCGCGTGCTGCCCTTCCTCGGCGCCGCCTGGCTGCACGGGGCCGCGGTCTACCTCGGCGACCCCGGCCGCGCCTACGTGCCGAAGGAGGGGCTGGTCGAGCAGGGCGCCTACGACGTGCCCGATGCCGACGGGGGCCCGGTCCGCCGGACGACGGTCTGGCGGCTGCCCTGAGCGCTGGTGGACCCCACCAGCCCATCAGCAACTCTGGTGCTGCCACGCCTCGTCTTGAGAGGCCAGGCGTGGCACATCACTACGAAATCTCGGGCTGCTCATTGTCACGATGGGGGAACGGCCCGTACGTTGGGCAGGTCCGGTCGGACGTCAGGTCCCCATCCGGGGAGCCCGTGCCGGATGCCGCCGAGTCGCTGTACGCAGCGAGCCGGGGACCCACCGCAGCACTGGGGTGAATCCCGTCCTGGGCACGTGCCCGGGCCGGGTAGGGCGTCTTCCCGCCCGAATCCGTCAGCTAACTCGGTAGGCGGCCACGGAAGAGCCACGGAGCCCCTCTCTTCATGTCCCGTCGCACCACCACGCCCACATCGATCGAGCTGCCCCTCCCGACCGAGGTCCTCGCCGAGGTCGACGAGCTGAACAGCGAGGCCGCCGAGCCGGCCACGGAGTCGGCTACCGAGCAGCTGCCCACCCCGCATCGCCGTGCCAGCCGCCGCCGGCCGCCCGCCGGGCTGCGCCGTCCCGCCCTGTACCTCGCGGTCGCCGTTGCCGGTGGGATCATGGTGAACGTCCTGACCACCGGCCAGCCGGACGCCCAGGCCGGTGCGGACCAGCCGGTCAGCGTCGCCGCGCAGCTGGGCCTGAGCTCGCAGCGCACCGACACCACGCTGTCCCACAGCGACGTCGGTCAGCGGCTGGGTCAGCTCGCGGCCAACCGCAGTCAGCGCGAGGCCGAGCAGGCCGCTGCCGCCCAGTCACAGGCCGCCGCCGACCAGGCCGTGATCGACGCCCAGGCCGCGGCGGCCGCGAAGGCCGCCGCCGACGCCCAGGCAGCGGCGGAAGCAAAGGCCGCCGAGGAGGCCGCGGCGGCCGCGGCGGCTTCAGCGGCTTCAGCGGCGAAGGCCGCCGAGCAGCAGGCCGCTGCCGAGTCGGTGCCGGCGAGCAGCGGGTCCAGGAGCTCCGCCGGCTCGGGCTCGTACCAGGACTACGCGCTGGCACAGCTCGGCGGCGACCGGAGCGAGTTCTCGTGCCTGGAGAGTCTGTGGGGCAAGGAGAGCGGCTGGAACCCCAACGCGCAGAACCCCTCCAGCAGTGCATACGGGATCCCGCAGTTCCTGGACTCCACCTGGAAGGGCACCGGGATCGCCAAGACCTCCGACGGCTACCGGCAGATCGACGCCGGGCTGGTCTACATCGACTCGCGCTACGGTTCGCCGTGCGGCGCGTGGTCGCACTCGAAGTCCACCGGCTGGTACTGACGCACCGACGGTCGCCCGCGGGCGACCAGGGGTGCTGCCGAGGCCCGGGTCCTGCGGGGCCCGGGCCTCGGCCGTCCCCGTACGGCAGGCTGACGCCGGTCGGCGCACGATACGGACGTCGTCGTCCGCACGTGGCGCGCGACCACCTGTCCACCGCGGCACGAGCATCGGTCAGGATTGACGGGTGGAACACCCAGACGAGGAGCGCTGAACCGTGGGCAAGCACCGCGCACCCGAGGGCGCCGCGACGGACTTCGATGCCGCCACCAGCGCACTGGCGGACGTGACCGGCGACTACACCGTCGACGTCACGCACACGCGCATCGGCATCCGGGCCCGGCACGCGATGGTGACCACCGTCCGTGGCGCCTTCACCGAGTTCGCCGGCACCGCGCACCTGGACACGGCCACGCCGGCCGCCAGTAGCGTGACGCTGCGGATCGCCACCGCCAGCATCGACACCGGCACCCCCGACCGCGACACGCACCTGCGCTCGGCGGACTTTCTCGACGTCGAGCAGTTCCCGGAGATGGTCTTCACCTCCACCGGGGTCGAGCAGGTCGACGACGAGGTCTACCGGGTCACCGGTGACCTCACCATCAAGGACGTCACCAGGTCGGTCGCCATCGACTTCACGCTGACCGGCTCGGCGCTGGACCCGTTCGGCAACACCCGGGTCGGCTTCGAGGGGGCGCTGGCGATCAAGCGCAGCGACTGGCAGCTGACCTACAACACCGTCCTGGACACCGGTGGGGTGCTGATCAGCGACCGCATCCAGGTCGAGTTCGACGTCTCGGCGATCAAGCAGTCCTGATCCTCCGGGAGCCGGTGCGACCGGTGCGATGAGTTCTCCCCGGCGAGGGGGTCTGTGCTGCTGACCCCGTCGCCGCGAGGAGGCCCGGCATGTCGCACCTCTCCCGGTTCGTGACCGTCTGGTCGCTGCTGCAGGCCCGGGTGGACGACGGCCGGCTGCCCGGCTTCGCCGCTGCCGTGCGGCACCGCGGGGAGGTCGAGGTGCACGCCGCGGGCTGCCTGACCCTGGGCAGCGCCGACCGGGTGGAGCCGGAGTCGCTGTTCCGGATCGCCTCGCTGTCCAAGCCCTACGCCGGCGCGCTGACCCTGGCGCTGGTCGAGGACGGGGTGCTCGACCTCGACGACCCGGTCGCCCGCTGGCTGCCGGAGCTCGCCGAGCCGCGGGTACTGGCCGCGCGCGGGGCGGCGCTGGCCGACACCGTCGCGGCCGACCGGCCGATCACCGTGCGGCACCTGCTCACCAGCACCCCCGGGTTCGGCGGCATCTGGGACGGGTCCCCGCTGGCCGAGGCGATCGGCACCCGCGGCATCGGGCCGGGCCCGATGCCGCCCGAGCTGACGCCCGCGGAGTTCCTGGCCCGGCTCGGCGAGCTGCCGCTGGCGGCCCAGCCGGGGGAGCGCTGGCTGTACCACATCAGCGCCGAGGTGCTGTCGGTCCTGCTGGCCCGCGCGACCGGCCGTCCGCT
>JAOPVN010000517.1 GCA_025966175.1 Modestobacter sp.
GCTGGTATCGACAGAATGTGCGTTATCTGCGCTTCGGCAACGCTATTCCCGTCCCCCACGTTGGGAACGGGCTTCACGTAGATGTGGTTCGCGAAATCGAATGGCTGAGTCTGCAACGTCCCCGTGATGATCCGGTAGGACAACACCAGCAGGTATGGCATCTGTGCTCCTCGGGACACCCGCCGCCCTGTTCACGCGAGCCGCCGCGGTTGATCCACCGAATGTCGCAGTCAGTGTGCGCGGAAGTGAGAGTAGTGACGATCATCGGCCACCGGGCGCGAGAACGTCGAAGTGATTCTTTGATCGGGGCGGCCGCTACCGTTCGTCCTTGATCGGTTGCTCACCACGCCTCGTGAACCGTCCGGGCTGATCACCCGGCTGATCGCCGATCGACCGTCCGGGCAGAGGTGCCCGCGTCAGTCGACGGTGAGGTCCACGCAGGCGACGTCGGGGCGGCCGCTCACCCAGAGCAGCACCTCCAGTGGCGCGCCGGTGACCGTGGTCGTCGGCTGGCCGTCGTGCAGCCGTCGCTCACTGCCGGGGGCTCCGTCGGGAACGTCGCTGCGCCGCACGAACAGCCCGCCGGCCGATCGGGTGGCTGCCCGGCCTCGCGCCAGGAACGGCACCTGCTTCCACAGCTGGTCCTGGACCGACCGGGGCAGGTTCCGCGGCGACCAGTCCGGCTGCGCGCGGCGGACGTCCTCGTGGTGGATCACCATCTCCGCGGTGTTCAGCACCCGGTCCAGCGCCGGCCACGCGGTGGGCAGCCACGCCGGCGGGCCGGACCGCACGTCCGCCACCAGCCGGCCGTAGGCCCGTGCCGAGCGCGTCCGATCGTGCAGCCGTGCCGTCCAGGCGGCGAACGGGCCGCCCAGCGCCAGCCCCGGCATCGCGTCCGGCCGCCGGTCGCGGACGACCAGGTGTGCGGCGATGTCCCGGGTCGTCCAGCCGGCGCAGCAGGTGGGCTGCTCGGGCCCGAGCTGCTCCAGCAGGTCGGCCAGGGCCGCCCGCTCCGACTGCGAGACGGGCACGGCGGAGGTCGGCACCTGCCGAGGTTAACGCCATTCGGGCAACCCGCCGCCGGCCTCGGCGACCGGGCGCGGACCCCTACTGCAAATCCGTTAGGCCAGGTAACGAGCCCGGGTAGGCTGACGTCACCGCTTGCGCCACCACTCGAGGAGGACCCCTGTGCCGCGCCGCAGAGACGCCGTGGTCCGGCGCGGACTCCGTCACGTCGGCCGGGCCGTGTCCGAGCAGCCCGGCATGTTCACCCTCGCGGTGCTGGGCAGCAGCCTCTACGCCGCGATGACGGTGGCCAGCGCCTACGTGATCGGCGGCATCACCGAGCGGGTGCTGCTGCCGGCCTTCGACGAGGGCGCCACCACGGCCACGGCGCTCACCCTGGCCTCGCTCGCGATCCTCGTCGTCGCCGTCCTCAAGATCGTCGGCATCATCGGCCGGCGGTTGTTCGCCGGGATCATGAGCTACCGGCTGATGGCCGACTACCGCCGCCGGGTCACCGGCCAGTACCTGCGGCTGCCGCTCTCCTGGCACCAGCGCCACCCGACCGGTCAGCTGCTGTCCAACGCCAACTCCGACGTCGAGTCCAGTTGGTTCTTCGTCTCCCCGCTGCCCTTCGCCTGCGGCGCGCTGGTGATGGTCGCCATCACCGTGGTCGCCCTCCTGCTCACCGACCCGCTGCTCGCCGTGGTGGGGCTGGTCGTCTTCCCGCTCATCTTCGTGGTCAACGCGGTCTACAGCCAGGTCATGTCGCCGCGGATGGAGCGCGCCCAGCAGCTGCGCGCCGAGGTCAGCGAGATCGCCCACGAGAGCTTCGACGCCGCGCTCGTCGTCAAGACCCTGGGCCGGGAGGACGACGAGGCCACCCGCTTCGCCGTCAAGGCCGACGAGCTGCGCGACGGACTCGTCGCCGTGGGCCGGGTCCGCGGCCTGTTCGACCCGCTGATGGAGACGCTGCCCAACCTGGGCACCCTGGCCGTCCTGCTGGTCGGCGCCGAGCGGGTGGCCGCCGGCGCCACCGAGGCCGGCGCCCTGGTCTCCATCGCCTACCTGTTCACCCTGCTCGCCCTCCCGATCCGGGCGATCGGCTGGGTGCTCGCCGACCTGCCCCGGGCGATGGCCGGCTTCGACCGGGTCACCCCCGTCCTCGAGGCCACCGGGGAGATCCCGCACGGCCCCGACGCGGCGCCGGGCGGTGACACCGGCGCGGCCCTCGGCCTGCGCGACGTCGAGTTCCGCTACGACGGCGCCGCCCGCCCCACCCTGCAGCGCATCACCTTCGACCTGGTCGCCGGCCGCACCCTCGCCGTGGTCGGCCCCACCGGCTCGGGCAAGTCCACCCTGGCCGGCCTGCTGGTCCGGCTCGTGGACCCGCACACCGGCGCGGTGCTGCTCGACGGCATCGATCTGCGCACCCTGCGCGAGGGCGAGGTCAGCAGCCAGGTGGCGTTCGTCGCCCAGTCGACCTTCCTCTTCGACGACACCGTCCGGGACAACGTCACCCTCGGCGGCAGCTACGACGACGAGCAGGTGCACGAGGCGCTGCGGATCGCCGCCGCCGAGGACTTCGTCGCCCGCCTGCCCGACGGGCTGGACACCCGGGTCGGCGAGCGCGGCGCCAGCCTCTCCGGCGGCCAGCGGCAGCGACTCGCACTGGCCCGCGCCGTGATCCGCCGTCCCCGGCTGCTCGTGCTCGATGACGCCACCAGCGCCGTCGACCCCTCCGTGGAGGCCCGCATCCTCGACGCACTGCGCGCCACCGACCGCCCGGCCACCGTCGTCGTCGTCGCCTACCGGCAGGCCACCATCGCGCTGGCCGACGAGGTGCTCTGGATCGAGAACGGCCGGCTGATCGCCCGGGGCACGCACGACGAGCTCCTCGCCCAGGTCCCCGGCTACGCCCGATTGGTCCGCGCCTACCAGTCACCCGAGCCCGACGCCGCCGAGCGGGAGCCCGCGGAGGTGCCCGCGTGAGCGCACCGACCGCCGAGCCCCTGCTGCCGATGGACCGCGGCCCGGAGAGCGCGACCGCCACCCTGCGCCGGGGCCTGCGGATGATGCCGGAGTTCCGCCGGGGCCTGCCGGCCACCTTCGCCCTCGCGCTGGTCGCCACCGCCGGCCGGGTGGTCGTCCCGATCGCCGTCCAGCAGACCCTCGACCGCGGGCTGGGCGCACCGGGCGGCCCGGACATCGGCCTGGTCCGCGAGCTCGTCGCCCTCTGTGCCGTGGTCGTCCTGGTCACCGGGTTCGCCGTCTACCGGATGAACGTCCGGCTCTTCCGCACCACCGAGACCGCGCTCGCGGGCCTGCGGGTGCGCGCCTTCCGGCACGTCCACGACCTGTCGGTGCTCCACCAGCAGGGCCAGCGGCGGGGTTCGCTGGTGTCCCGGGTGACCAGCGACGTCGACCAGTTGTCGGTCTTCATGCAGTGGGGCGGCGTGCTCGGGCTGGTCAGCCTCGGGCAGCTCGTCGTCGCCACCGTGGTCATGGCCATCTACTCCTGGCAGCTGACGCTCCTCGTGCTGATCTGCTTCATCCCGCTGGGCTTCGCCGTCAGGTTCTTCGCCCGCCGGCTGGCCACCGTCTACGGCGTGGTCCGCGAGCGGGTCGGCGACGTGCTCGCCGCGGTGGGCGAGTCCGTCGTCGGCGCGCCGACCGTGCGGGCCTACGGCATCCGCGGCCGGACGGCGGCCCGCATCGACCGCGCCATCGACCGGCACTACCGCGCCTCGGTAGACGCGCAGAAGACGACGGCGGCCGTCTACGTCAGCGGTGAGTTCGTCGCCGCCATCGCCAACGCCGCCGTCGTGGTGGTCGGCGTCCTGCTGGGCATCGGCGGCAACATCTCCGCCGGCACCCTGGTCGCCTTCCTCTTCCTCGTCGGCCTCTTCGTCGCGCCGGTGCAGACCGCCAGCGAGGTGCTCAACGAGGCGCAGAACGCCGTCGCCGGGTTCCGTCGCGTGCTGGACGTGCTCGACACCGAGCCGGACGTCCGGGACCCCGCCGACGGGCGGTCGCTGCCCGCCGGCCCGCTGGACGTCGTCTTCGACCACGTCGGCTTCGCCTACTCGGCCGGCGGCCGCAAGGCCCTCGAGGACGTCGACCTGGCCATCGCCCCGCGCACCCGGGTGGCCATCGTCGGGGAGACCGGCTCGGGCAAGACGACGTTCGCCAAGCTGGTCACCCGGCTGATGGACCCCACCGAGGGCCGGGTGCTGGTCGGGGGCGTGCCGCTGATCGAGGTCGCCTTCGCCTCGCTGCGCGAGCGGGTGGTGATGGTGCCCCAGGACGGGTTCCTCTTCGACGCCACGGTCGCCGACAACGTCCGCTACGGCCGGCCCGGGATGACCGATGCGCAGGTGACCGCCGCGTTCGACGAGCTCGGCCTCGGCGACTGGGTGCAGACCCTCGCGGACGGCGTGCGGACCCCCGTGGGCCAGCGCGGGGAGTCGCTGTCGGCGGGGGAGCGGCAGCTGGTCGCCGTCGCCCGGGCCTACGTCGCCGACCCCGACCTGCTGGTCCTGGACGAGGCCACCAGCGCGGTCGACCCGGCCACCGAGATGCGCCTGACCCGCGCACTGGACACCCTCACCACCGGCCGCACCACGCTGACCATCGCCCACCGGCTGTCCACCGCCGAGCGGGCCGACGAGGTCCTGGTCGTCGACGCCGGCCGGGTGGTCCAGCGCGGACGGCACGACGAGCTGGTCGACGTCCCCGGCGTCTACGCCCGGTTGCACAGCTCGTGGCGCCGGTCCTCGGGGCGGCCGGCCGAGCCGGCGGTCTGACCGGCTGTCCCCAGGGCATCGGGCAACTCCCACCGGACGCCGGCGCGGACC
>JAOPVN010000518.1 GCA_025966175.1 Modestobacter sp.
CTCCTCTTACCGGGGTGATGGGACCGCGTGCGGGGACGCGGGAGGTGCGACTGATCGGGGGAACGTCGCGGTGCGGCCGGCGATTCCGCCGGCCGCGGCGTGAGCTGCGGCTCAGTCGTAGACGACGTTGGTCGGAGAGTGGCCGAACAGGTAGGACTCGACGACCTCGACGTCCTCCTCGCTCACCTCGCCGTCGACGATCCGGAAGCTGCGGAACTCGACCTCGTCACCGGCCAGGCCGGTCTGCGCGCCGTGCTCACGGGTCGACACCAGCACGTAGTGGGCGTCGGGCTCGGAGGCGTAGCTGATGTCGGTGCGTGAGGGACGCGCCTCGGTGGCGGTGTGCGAGTGGTAGATGACCACCGGCACCTCGTCCCGGGCGTCCATCTCCCGGTACAGCCTCAGCAGGTCGCCGCTGTCGAACTCGTAGAACGTGGGCGACCGGGCGGCATTGAGCATCGGGATGAAACGCTCGGGGCGGTCGCTGCCCTCGGGGCCGGCGACGACGCCACAGGCCTCGTCCGGGTGGTCTTCCCGGGCGTGGGCCACGATGGCGTCGTAGGTCGCGCGGTCGATGCGCAGCACGATGTCGAGTCTAGGCGCCCGTGCGCGGAGGCCCCCGCCCCGGCCCGGAGAAGACCTCCCGACGGGGTACCCGGCGAGAACGGACTGTGTCGATCCGGTGTCGTACCGATAACGTCGCCGACCGTGGTGATCGAGGTGCTCATGATCGTCGGCGTGGTGCTGCTCCCACTTCCGGCGTTGCTCCTCGGCGCCCGCCGGCTGGGGCACCGCAGCGGCCGGGCCAGCCTCGACGACCGCGCCGACCGGGTGGAACTGGTCCTGGTGGTGCTCGGCCGGCTGGCCGGCCTGCTGCTGCTGTTCGTCCTGTCCGGCATCACGCTGCTGTCGTGCGTCGGCGGGCTGGTCAAGGACCTGACGGTGCCCAGCCTGGTCTACGTGTTCTTCGTCGCCGACCTGCTGGTCGCGTCCCTGGTGGTGCTCACCGTCGGCCGCCGCGGCCAGCGGCCAGCGCGTCGATCAAGGAACCCTGCACGGCGGTGAGCCAGTAGTAGACGGCCAGCTGGGAGCCCTCCTCGTCGGTCGGGTCCTCCGGCGGCTCGGTCTCGGCCGTCACCCCCAGCCGGGTGCCCAGCGCCAGGCGCAGGTCGTTGGTGGTGCGCAGCCAGGCGCGGGCCTGCTCGTCGTCCAGCCGCACCTCACCGCCCTGCGGCGGCAGCGTCGCGCGGACGGTCGCGAGGTCGTCGGACTTTCCACTGCGCAGCCCGGCCTCGGTGAGGTCCCGGAACTCCGCGGCCAGCTCGGGGTCGCTGGCGTGACCGGGCGGCAGCAGCCGCGCCATCACCGGGTCACCGCCGGAGTCCGCCGGGTCGGCGGCCAGCAGCTGCTCGAGCTGGTCCAGGAGCAGACCGACGATGTCGGCCTCGGCGTCGACGAGCCGGGCGACGAGCTCGTCGCCACGACGGCGGAAGGGCCTCACGCTCAGGTGTCCCGTTGGTAGGTGGCCCACAGCCCGTAGGCGTGCAGCCGGTTCGTGTCGTGCTCCATCCGCTCCCGCGGACCGGAGCTGACGATCGCCTTGCCCTCGTGGTGCACCTGCAGCATCAGCTCCGTCGCGGTGGGCTCGTCGTAGCCGAAGAGCTCCTGGAGCACGAAGGTCACGTAGCTCATCAGGTTGACCGGGTCGTCCCACACGACGGTGACCCAGGGACGGTCGAGGTCGGACTCCTCCCCCGTCATCGCGTCGGGCGTCCGTTCGGGCGCGAGCGGTCCGGCCACGTGATCACTCTAGGACGACTCCCCCGGGCGGCCCAGTCGGCGGCCCCCTATCGTGCTGGTCCATGCCGCACAGCCCCTCGAGGCTCACCCCCGCGATGCTCACCGATCGCTACGAGCTGACGATGCTGGCCGCCGCCCTGGCCGACGGCACCGCCGACCGCGACTGCGTCTTCGAGGTGTTCGCCCGCCGCCTCCCGCACGGCCGCCGGTACGGCGTGCTGGCCGGCACCGGTCGTCTCCTCGAGGCGCTGGCCGACTTCCGGTTCGGCGACGCCGAGATCGAGGCACTGCGCGCCCAGGGCATCGACGACCCGCGGCTGCTGGACCACCTGGCCGGGTTCCGGTTCACCGGCGACATCGACGGCTACGCCGAGGGCGACTTCTACTTCCCCGGCTCCCCCGTGCTGACCGTGCATGCGCCCTTCGGCCAGGCCGTGCTGCTGGAGACCCTCGCGCTGTCGGTCCTCAACCACGACAGCGCGATCGCCGCGGCGGGCACCCGGATGATCGGCGCCGCCTGCGGCCGCCCGTGCATCGAGATGGGCTCGCGCCGAACCCACGAGGAGGCCGCGGTCGCCGCCGCCCGCTCCGCGGCGCTGGTCGGCTTCTCCGCGACGTCGAACCTGGCCGCCGGCGCCCGCTACGGCATCCCGACCACCGGGACCAGCGCCCACGCGTTCACGCTGTTGCACGACGACGAGGCCGCGGCGTTCCGCGCCCAGCTGGACACGCTCGGGGTCGACACGACGCTGCTGGTCGACACCTACGACGTCGAGCAGGGCATCCGGACGGCGGTGGAGGTCGCCGGCCCCGAGCTCGGCGCGGTCCGGCTGGACTCCGGCGACCTCACCGTGCAGGCCACCCGCGCCCGGGAGCTGCTGGACTCGCTCGGGGCGACGAAGACCAAGGTGATCGTCACCAGCGACCTGGACGAGTACGCGATCGCCGCCCTGGCCGCCGCCCCGGTCGACGGCTACGGGATCGGCACCTCACTGGTCACCGGGTCGGGCGCCCCCACGGTCGGCATGGTCTACAAGCTCGTCGAGCGCGAGGGCGTGCGGGTGGCCAAGCACTCCGAGGGCAAGCGCTCGGTGGGCGGCCGCAAGTACGCCGTCCGCCGGCACGACGCCCACGGAACGGCGACCGCCGAGGTGGTCAGCGCCTCCCCGCTGACCACCGGGGAGCACGACCGCGAGCTCATCGTGCCGCTGATGCGCGGCGGGGAGCCGGTTGAGCACCGGACCCCGGCCCAGGCCCTCGCCGCGGCCCGAGAGCTGCACGAGCGGGTTCGCGGCACGTTGCCCGACGAGGCCTGGTCCCTGTCGCGTGGCGAGCCGGTCCTGGAGACGCTGGAGGCCTGAAGAAGGACCCCCTTCCTCCCCGCCCTTCGCAAGCTCAGGCCGGGACCCTGGAAGGGGGCCGCTCCAGCACGTCACCAGGCAGGATGAGGGCATGACGCGGGCGCTGGTGATCGTGGACGTGCAGAACGACTTCTGTGAGGGCGGCAGCCTCGCCGTCGCCGGCGGCACCGCCGTCGCGCGGGCCATCAGCGGGCACGTCGCACAGGCCGGGTACGGGCACGTCGTGGCCACCCGGGACCACCACGTCGACCCGGGCGGGCACTTCGCCGCCCAGCCGGACTACCTGGACACCTGGCCCGCGCACTGCGTCGTCGGCACCCCCGGGGTCGAGCTGCACGGGGCCCTGGACCGCCGGCCGATCGAGGCGGTCTTCGACAAGGGCGAGTACGCCGCGGCCTATTCCGGCTTCGAGGGCAGCTTCGACGGGCAGGGGCTGGCGGACTGGTTGCGGGCCCGCGACGTGGACGACGTGGCCGTCGTCGGGATCGCGACCGACCACTGCGTGCGGGCGACCGCGCTGGACTCCGTCGGCGCCGGCTTCGCCACCCGGGTGCTGCTGCACCTCACCGCCGGGGTCTCACGAGCGTCCACGGATGCCGCCCTCGACCAGCTCCGCACCGCCGGCGTCGAGCTGGAGGGGACGGTCCACCAGGCCCGCTGAGGTCCTCGCCTGCCGCGGACAGCTCAGACCGCGTCGAGGACCTCGTCGCGGGTGAAGCCGAGCACCTGCAGCACCGCGTCCAGGTAGGGCTGGTTGAGCGCCGCGTGCGCCTGCTCGCGGACGATCGGCTTGGCGTTGAAGGCGATGCCCAGCCCGGCCGCGTTGAGCATGTCCAGGTCGTTGGCGCCGTCCCCGACCGCGACGGTCTGCTCCAGCGGGATGCCGTACTCACCGGCGAACCGGGCCAGCGCCCGCGCCTTGCCCGCCCGGTCGACCACCTCACCCACCAGCCCGCCGGTCAGCTTGCCGTCGGCCACCTCGAGGGTGTTCGCGGCGGCGAAGTCCAGCCCGAGCGCCGCGGCCAGCGGGTCGGTGATCTGGGTGAACCCGCCGCTGACGATGCCGCAGCGGAACCCCAGCCGCTGCAGGGTGCGGATCAGGGTGCGCGCCCCGGGGGTGAGCACCAGGTGCTCGCGCACCTCGTCGAGCACGCTGACCGGCAGCCCCGCCAGCACCGCGACCCGGGCTCGCAGTGACTGCTCGAAGTCCAGCTCACCGTTCATCGCCGCCGCGGTGATCCGGGCGACCTCCGCGGCCCGGCCGGCCCGCGCGGCGAGCTCGTCGATCACCTCGCCGCGGACCAGGGTGGAGTCGACGTCCAGCACGATCAGCCGCTTGCTGCGCCGGGCCAGGCCGGCCTGCTCGACGGCGACGTCGATGCCGGTCTCCGCGGCGACGGTGGCCAGTGCGGTGCGCAGTTCCGTGGACCCGGCTCCGGAGACGGTGAGCTCGAAGCTGGTGACCGGGTAGTCCGACAGCCGCCGGATCGCCTCGATGTTGCCGCCGACGCCGGCGATCGCCTGGGCCGCCCCGGCCACCGCGGCCGGCGGCACCGGCCGGCCGAGCACGATCACGTGGTGCCGGGTGGTCCGCTCCAGCGGCACGGCGGTGGCCGCGGACGCCTCCGCGGTGCGCTCGACCGTCACCTGCATGCCGGTGCGGGCGGCCACGTCGGCAGCGGTCGGGCGCAGCCGGTCGGCCAGCGAGTCGGCGTCCCCCGTCCCGTCGGCGGCACGGACGACGACGCCGAGCACCAGCTGGCCGTGGACGACGACCTGCTCGACGTCGACGACCTCGACCGGCTGCGCCCCGGCCGACTGCAGCGCGGCGAACAGCGTCGCGGTCACCCCGGGCCGGTCGGGACCGGTGACGGTCAGCAGGGCACCCGCGGGCACGGGGTGCGGGTCGATCGTCGCGGGGGCGGCGGCACGGTCGGTCACGCGGTCATGGTGCCGGACCACCGTCGCGGGACCGGCAGGCGGCTCCCGCACCGGTCG
>JAOPVN010000524.1 GCA_025966175.1 Modestobacter sp.
GGTCCGCGCCCGCTGGCGCCCGGCGACGTGGCCGGGACGGTCCGGGAGATCCGCGCCGGGGATGCGGCGCTGGCCGCCCGGCGCAGCGAGCCGGTGCGGCAGATCCCCGGGGTGACCACCGCGAGCACGCTCGAGCTGCTCTCCCGCGCGGTCCGCGAGGGCCTGCCGGTCTGGCTGGGCTACGTCGACGCCCAGGGCAGCGGCAGCCAGCGGATCGTCCAGCCGGTGTCCCTGATGGGCGGTTTCCTGCAGGGTTTCGACGAGGGCCGTGGGGAGAACCGCACCTTCGCCGTCCACCGGATCACCTCCGTCGCACTGGCCGAGCAGGAGGACGCCGCCTCGTCGTCCTGACGTCCGCGCAGGTCGCTCTTTCGTATCGGGTGCCGAACACGGGATGATCACGACCCCGCTCGGTGTTGCGCGGGACAGTTGGGGTGCGCAACTACTGTCCGGTACGTCGGGTGGGGTCGCACCCGAGGGTGGAGGTGCGGAGAGATGGCAGGCAGGCGAACGGTCGCCGACCGGTTGGCAGAGGCGCTGGGCGCGGTCCTCGGGACGACGGAGCTCCCGCTGCGGCTGCGGGGATGGGACGGCTCGATGGCCGGGCCCGACGGTGCCCCGGTCGTCGCGGTGCGCTCCCGGCGGGCGCTGCGCCGGATGCTCTGGTCGCCCGGGCAGCTGGGCCTCGGCCGCGCCTACGTCGCCGGCGAGATCGACATGGAGGACGACGTCTTCGCGACCTTCGCCGCGCTGCGCTCCGCCGGCCGCCTGGTCCAGGACGGGCCGGCGTCCCAGCTGGCGTGGCGGGAGCGTCGGGCACTACTGGGCACCGCGGTGCGGCTGGGCGCGATCGGCCCGGAGCCGGCGCCGCCGGCCGAGGAGGCCGACCTGGGCCGCATCGGCCGCCGGCACTCCCGCTCCCGGGACGCCGCCGCGATCTCGCACCACTACGACGTCGGCAACGACTTCTACGAGCTCGTGCTCGGGCCCTCGATGGTCTACTCCTGCGCCGTCTGGGCCTCCCCCGACACCGGGCTGGACGCCGCCCAGGAGGCCAAGCTGGACCTGGTCTGCCGCAAGCTCGGGCTCGCTCCGGGATCGCGGCTGCTGGACGTCGGCTGCGGCTGGGGCAGCATGGCGATCCACGCCGCGCAGCACTACGGCGTCACGGTCGTGGGCATCACCCTGTCGGAGGAGCAGGCTCGGCTGGCCCGCAAGCGGGTCGCCGGCGCCGGCCTGACCGACAAGGTCGAGATCCGCGTGCAGGACTACCGCGCCGTGGACGACGGACCCTTCGACGCGATCAGCTCCATCGGGATGGCCGAGCACGTGGGCCGCGCCCAGATGCCCGAGTACGTCGCCCAGCTCAACCGCCTGCTGCGCCCGGGCGGGCGGCTGCTCAACCACGCGATCTCCTGGAACGCCGGCACCTCGACCTGGGACCCGGACACCTTCATCGCGCGCTACGTCTTCCCCGACGGCGAGCTGCTCGGGCTCGGCGAGATGGTGGGCCTCCTGGAGTCCCAGGACCTCGAGGTGCTCGACGTCGAGGCGCTCCGCCAGCACTACGCGCTCACCCTGCGGGCCTGGGTGGAGAACCTCGAGGCCAACTGGGACGCCGCCGTCGCCGCGACCAGCGAGGGCCGCGCCCGGGTGTGGCGGCTCTACATGGCCGCCAGCGCACTGACCTTCGAGGCCGGGGACATGGGCGTGAACCAGGTGCTGCTGCAGAAGGCCGGGGGCGAGCAGCCGCCGCTGCGCCGCACCGCCTGGACCTGACCGCGCCCTGATTGCACGCTCTTCGTCTCCAGAGCACGGGCCGCAGCACGTGCGATGTGGACGAAGAGCGTGCAATGCGCCGCACACCCTCCGATTGGAAGGTCGTGTCGGTGCCCGGCGTTACCGTGGACAGTCCGGCGCGATCTCTGCGCCGAAGTCTCCGAGCAAAGGATGCGCACGCGTGAGCGACGGCCCGCTGATCGTCCAGTCGGACAAGACCCTGCTGCTCGAGGTCGACCACCCGCTGTCCCGGGAGTGCCGGGCGGCGATCGCCCCGTTCGCCGAGCTGGAGCGCTCCCCCGAGCACGTGCACACCTACCGGGTGACGCCGCTGGCGCTGTGGAACGCGCGCGCCGCCGGGCACGACGCCGAGCAGGTGGTGGACGCCCTGGTCCGCTACTCGCGCTACCCGGTGCCGCACGCGCTGCTGGTCGACATCGCCGACACGATGGACCGCTACGGCCGGCTCACCCTGGCCAACGACCCGGTGCACGGGCTGACGCTGACCAGCACCGACAAGGCCGTGCTGGAGGAGGTCGTCCGCAGCAAGCGGGTGGCCCCGATGCTGGGCGCCCGGATCGACGGCGACTCGATCGCCGTGCACCCCTCCGAGCGCGGCCGGCTCAAGCAGGCGCTGCTCAAGATCGGCTGGCCGGCCGAGGACCTCGCCGGCTACGTCGACGGGCAGGCGCACCCGATCGAGCTGGACCAGAGCAGCTGGCACCTGCGCGACTACCAGCAGGAGGCCGTCGACGGCTTCTGGGCCGGCGGCTCGGGCGTCGTCGTCCTGCCGTGTGGCGCCGGGAAGACGCTGGTCGGCGCGGCGGCGATGGCCCAGGCGAAGGCGACCACGCTGATCCTGGTCACCAACACCGTCTCCGGGCGGCAGTGGAAGCGCGAGCTGATCGC
>JAOPVN010000526.1 GCA_025966175.1 Modestobacter sp.
CTGCCCGACGCCATCACCACCCTGCGCTCGGCGTTCTACCGGCGCCTGCTCCCCGTCGCCCGCGACTGGGCCGATCGGCTGTGCCGGCCGGTGACCTGGCCGGACACGTTCGACGAGTGGCTGGACCGCTGCCACGCCGCCGGGCAGACCAAGCCCACCCCGATCCTGCTGCGCTACGGAACCGGCGACTGGAACGCCCTGCACCGCGACCTCTACGGCGACCTGGCCTTTCCCCTGCAGGTCGTCATCGGCCTGAACGCGCCCGGCACCGAACACACCGGAGGGGAGTTCCTCACGGCCGAACAACGCCCCCGAGCCCAGTCACGCGGCTACGCCACCGTCCTCGGCCAGGGACAGGCGCTGATCTTCACCACCCGCGACCGGCCGATCCGCTCCGCTCGTGGCTGGTCGGCCGCACCCGTCCGGCATGGAGTCAGCACCGTCCGGTCGGGACGCCGGCACACCCTCGGGCTCGTCCTGCACGACGCGGCCTGAGCGGTCGGCCACGTCGCCCGAGACGCCTCGTGGACCTGCGTGATCGTGGCGGTCAGCGCCGCATCAGCGACCGCCCGCGGCGAGGGTGGCCGGCCAGCGAACTCGTAGACCCCCGAGCGGGAGATCCGCAGAACCCGGCAGGTCACCGCGACGGGGAACCCGTCGGCGGCGAGCTCACGAACCAGCCGGAACCTTGTTTTGGGTCCGGCAGCACCTCTCGGGCGAAGTACGCCGAGGCCCGCCGGGGAATCTCGATCTCCATCTTCGCCACCCGGAGCTCGCGGCGCAGACGTACCAGCTCGGCCCGCTCATCGCTGGTCGTGACTTCGACCCGGCCGGCGTCGACGTCATCGAGCTTCATCCACCGCCGCAGACAGGACTCGGCAATCCCCAGATCGTGGGCGATCTCGGCAATCGGCTTCTCCCGCTGACGGGCCAGCTCCACCGCACGGCGACGGAACTCCAACGGCTTGGCTGCAGGCACCCAGGACTCCTCTGCCGGGCGATTCTCGCCTCAGGGTCGGTGTCCGGGAAACCGGGTCAAGCTCCGACCGGTCGCCGTCGCGGCGTTCCGCGTGCGGGGCTCAGCTGGCAGTCGACCCCCTGCGCGGGGTCCGGTCGGGAGTCACCTCGTCGAAGGCCGGTGCGCCGTCGATGGCGTCGGCGGCGACGGCCGTGGACCTGGCCGCGTCGGGGAGGTCGAGGCTGCTGCGGAGGGTGACGGGCTTGAGCAGGACGGCCGCGAGGATGCCGATGACCGCGATGGCCGCGGAGATCAGGAAGATGTGGCCGGTGGCGTCGCCGTAGGCGGCGCGGACGATGTCCTGGACGGCGGGCGGCAGTGCGCCCA
The DNA here is from genome assembly GCA_025966175.1 of Modestobacter sp. Taxonomy (GTDB): domain Bacteria; phylum Actinomycetota; class Actinomycetes; order Mycobacteriales; family Geodermatophilaceae; genus Modestobacter. The sequence goes on from JAOPVN010000526.1 coordinate 1,346, forward strand.
GGTTCAGGCTGCTGCTCCCGCCGCCTCCGGAGGTGGGGGAACCGGCCGCGGCCAGGTCGTGGGTGATCTGGTCGGTCACCCGGTGGGCAAGGACGGCGCCGAGCACGGAGACACCGATGGTGCCACCGAGCGAGCGGAAGAACGCGACCGAGGAGCTGGCCGCCCCGATGTCCTTGAGCGCCACGGTGTTCTGCACGGCCAGGACGAGGTTCTGCATGACCATGCCCACGCCGACGCCGACGGTGAACATCCCTACGCCGACGAAAACGAGCGACGTCTGGTGGTCGATGGTGCTGAGCAGGGCGAACCCGACGACCAGGACGACCGCGCCGAGGACGATGAACGGCTTGATCTTCCCGGTCCGGGTGATCAGGCGGCCGGCGATGATGGACGAGGCGAGCACCCCGGCCATCATCGGGATGGTGAGCAGGCCGGCCTCGGTCGGGCTGTAGCCGCGGCCGATCTGGAAGTACTGGCCGAGGAACACCGCGCCCCCGAACATGGCCATCCCGACCGCCAGGCTGCCGAGGATGGCCAGCGCGGTCGTGCGTTCGCGCACGATGGCCAGCGGGACGATCGGCTCGGCCGCCCGCGACTCGACCCGCACGGCGAGTGCCAGCAGGACGAGCGCGCCGCCGAGCATCGCGCCGGACTGCCAGGAAACCCAGGCGAAGGAGCTGTCGACGAACGAGATCCAGATCAGCAGCAGGCTCACGCCGGCGGCGATCAGGGCGGCGCCGGCGTAGTCGATCTTGACGTTGTCGCGGCGGAACACGGGCAGGTGCAAGGTGAGCTGCAACAGGATCAGGGCAACGACGGCGAAGGGGACGCCAACGTAGAAGCACCAGCGCCAGCCGAGCCAGGAGGTGTCGACGATGAGGCCGCCGAGCAGCGGTCCACCAACGGTCGCCACAGCCATGACGCCGCCGAGGTAGCCGTTGTACCGGCCGCGCTCCCGCGGCGGGATCATCGCGGCGATCGCGACTTGGACCAGGGCCTGCAGGCCGCCGACACCGATGCCCTGCACCGCCCGGGCGGCGATGAGCTGCCCGGCGCTCTGGCTCAGCCCGGCAGCGGCCGAGCTCAGCACGAAGATGACGATGGCGACCTGGATCAGGGCCTTCTTGCTGAACAGGTCGGCGAGCTTGCCCCAGATGGGCGTGCTGGCCGTGGCGGTGAGCAGTGTGGCGGTGACCACCCAGGTGTACTGGATCTGCGAGCCGTTCAGGGCCCCCATGATCTGCGGCAGGGCGATGGAGACGACGGTGCTGCTCAGCATCGCGACGAACAGCACCAGCAGCAGGCCGCTGAGCGCTTCGAGCGTCTGCCGGTGGCTCATCGGCGCGGCGTCGGTTGTGGTCGGTGCGCTCATCGCGCGGCCTCCAGGGTGTCGTGGTTTCCGAGGGATTGCTCGATGGCGCGGACG
>JAOPVN010000593.1 GCA_025966175.1 Modestobacter sp.
ACGGGTGACCGCGGGCCGCTGCGCTGCGCGGCGGGCGGGGTCTCACCGGGCTGCGCGGGCGGAGCGGGCGGCATGAGCAGCCACAGCAGGACGTAGATGATGATGCCGCTGCCGCCGGCGAAGGTCAGCGCGATGGCGGCGACCCGCCAGAGCAGCGCGTCGATGCCGGTGTACTCGGCCAGCCCGCCGGCGACACCCGCGATGACCTTGTCGGTCCGGCTGCGGCGCAGCGGTGGCCGGGCCGGCGGCCCGGGCGGCGGAGGAGGGGGCCAGCCGCCGGTCGGGTCGGCGGCCGGAGGGGGCGCGGCGGGAGGCAGTGCTGAGGTCATGGCACGAGCCTGCCGACGTCGTCGTCCCAGCGGTATCAGGGAACCACCTGAACCGACCCTGATCTCGTCGAATGAGGGACCCGGGGGACGACGACGGACCGGGGACGGACGCCGGAGCGTCCGTCCCCGGTCCGGGGAGTGCGGTGCGGTCGCGGTCACGCCGCCTGATCGGCCGGCCGCATGAGCAGCCAGAGCAGCCCGTAGACGAGGATGCCGGTGCCGCCGCCCAGGGTCAGCGCGATCATCGCGACCCGCCAGATGAGGGCGTCCACGCCGGTGTGCTCGGCCAGGCCACCACAGACACCGGCGATCCGGCGCTCGGTGCTGCTGCGGGTGAGCCGCGGCCGGGCCGTCGCGGAGGAGAGAGGAGCGGAGGCAGTCGTCGAGGTCATGTCCCCAACCTGCTCGGGTGCCGCGCCCGGCGGTATCCGGGAACGGCCGGACCCGACCCTGATCCTCGCCGGCACCCCGACTCCGGGTGATCACCGGTGTGCCCCCGGCGACGGCGGTGACACGATCATCCCCGTGACCACCAGCACCGCGCCGACGGCCGGGCCGTCCGCCCGGCCGCTGCTCGTGCGCCCGCGCCAGGGCCGGTTCCTGGCCGGCGTGGCCGCGGGCACGGCGGCGCACCTGCGGCTGGACCCGCTCGCCGTCCGCATCGTGTACGTGGTCCTCGCCTTCCTCGGCGTCGGCGTGGTGGCCTATGCGCTGCTGTGGCTCACCATGCCGGTCGGTGACCCCTGGGCCGGTGCGGAGCGGGGCGCCGAGGTGGAGGCGCCGCCGGGGGAGCGGCCCAGCAAGCGGCAGCTCATCGGGCTGGCGTTGCTGGCGCTGGTCGCGGTCGGCGTGGTGTCCCGGCTGGCCAGCTTCGGCGGTACGGACGTCGTCCTGCCGCTGATCCTCGCCGGCGCGGGCATGGCGGTCATCTGGCGGCAGTTCGACGCCGACGACACCCTGCTGCGCGGGAACGCCCGCTGGGGGCTGGCCGCCGGCGTCGTCCTCGGCGTGGCCGGCGTGGTGCTCCTGCTCGCCTCCACCGGGCAGCTCGCCAACGCCCGCAACGGCTTCACCGCCACCGTCGTCATCCTGGTCGGGATCACGCTGGCCACCGCGCCGCTGTGGCGCCGGCTGCTGGACTCCCGGGCCGCCGAGCGCGCCGCCCTGATCCGCTCGGAGGAACGTGCGGCGGTCGCCGCCCACCTGCACGACTCGGTGCTGCAGACCCTGGCGCTCATCCAGCGGCACGCCGAGGACCCGACGGTCGTCGGCCGGCTGGCCCGCAGCCAGGAACGGGAGCTGCGGGCCTGGCTGTACGAGCCGACCATCGCCACCGGCGGCACCTGGGCCGGGCTGGTCGCCCGGCTGGTCGCGGAGGTCGAGGCCGACCACGCCGTCACCGTCGAGCCCGTCGTCGTCGGCGACCTGCCCGTGGACGAGGCGGCGGCCACCCTCGGCCAGGCGACGAAGGAGGCGGTGGTCAACGCGGCCAAGCACTCCGGCGCCCCGAGCGTCTCGCTGTACAGCGAGGTGACCCCGGGGTCGGTGACCGTCTACGTCCGTGACCGCGGCACCGGGTTCGACCCGGCGAGCGTGCCGACCGACCGGCGCGGCCTGCGTGACTCGGTGGTCGGCCGGTTGACCCGGCTGGGCGGCACGGCGACGGTGCGGTCGGCACCAGGAGCGGGGACCGAGGTGGAGCTGTGCCTGCCGCGCGGCGAGCGGGCGGAGGCGCCGGCATGAGCGGCACCCGGGTCTTCCTCGTCGACGACCACGCGATGGTCCGTGCCGGGGTGCGCGCCGAGCTCGGGGACGAGGTCGAGGTCGTGGGCGAGGCCGCCGACGTCGCCACCGCCGTCACCGGCATCCGGGGGACGGCGCCCGACGTCGTCCTGCTCGACGTGCACCTGCCCGGCGGCGGGGGGCACGCCGTCCTGGCGTCGCTGCGCACCGAGCTGCCGGCCACCCGGTGGCTGGCGCTGTCGGTCTCCGATGCCGCCGAGGACGTCATCGCGGTCATCCGGGCCGGGGCGCGCGGCTACGTCACCAAGACGATCTCCGGAGCCGATCTGCGCGACGCCGTCCGCCGGGTCGCCGACGGGGACGTCGTCTTCAGCCCCCGGCTGGCCGGCTTCGTGCTCGACGCCTTCGCCGCCAGCGGACCGGCCGCCCCGGCGCCGACCGCCGACCCGGCGACCGATCCCGGGCTGGACCTGCTCTCGGCCCGGGAGCGGGAGGTGATGCAGCTGCTGGCCCGCGGGTACACCTACCGGGAGATCGGCGGCCGGCTGTTCATCTCGGTGAAGACGGTGGAGTCGCACGCCTCCAACGTGCTGCGCAAGCTGCAGCTGTCCAATCGCAACGAGCTCACCCGCTGGGCGGCCACCAACCGCCTGCTCTGACTCAGCTCTGCTGGAACTCGACGAAGGCGCGGGCCTGGTCGACCAGTGCCGGCCAGTCCGCCGACGGGCCGACGACGGCCCAGCCGTTCATCGCGCGGCCCTCCATCGGCTCGAACGGCCGCGCTGTCCCGGCGGTGACGAGCTGCTGCAGCCGATCGGGCGGCAGCTTGAGCACCAGCTGGTCGTGCCACCACACGGCGAAGAACTTCCGCCCGGTGCGGAGCCCCTGCGAGCCGAACATGCTCCCGCGGCTCACCGGCCCGCCCTCGGCCTGCTCCACCAGCGCCTCCCAGTCGGTCATGCGGGCAGGCTGCCACCGCCGACGTCCCGGCGGGAGAGACTCAGCGGAAGTGGCTCTTCGGGATGACGCCGTGCACGCCGACGGTGCGGTCGACCACCTGGGACACCTCGAAGTCCGCCGCCGCCGAGAGGTAGGCGTAGGCGACCGCCCGGTCCATGCCGAGGTCGTTCTGCAGGAAGTCCAGGGTGTTGACCACCGCCCGCCGGGACGCGACGTCGAGGTCGGAGACCTGGCCGTTGCGCGACCCGTCGGCGTCGGACAGGCCGATCGGCACCCAGGCGTCCGGCGTCTCACCGAACGGGTAGCGGAAGGCCACCGACGGGGCGTCGCGGGAGCCCTTGCGGCAGACGGTCAACCGGAAGGTCAGCCGCAGGGAGCCCTCCATCGCGGTCAGCGCCACCTCGCCGTTGCCCATCGACAAGTGCGGGTCGCCGACGGAGAACAGTGCGCCCGGCGCGACGACCGGGAGGTAGAACGCCGAGCCGACGTTGAGCAGCCGCACGTCGATGTTCCCGCCGCCGACCGTGGGCGGGATCGAGTTGACCAGCGGGTCGTTCAGCACCGCCGCGTCAGCGACCGTGGCCACCGCCATCAGCCCGGCAAAGGGGTCGAGAGGCCAGGAGACCGAGCTCCGCCGGCCCACCGGCAGCGAGGCGGTGGCCACCCCGCCCGGGCCCGTGCCGACCGGGGTGAAGACCGAGACGTTGCCGTATCTCGTCGGGTCCCCGGTCGCCCGGCCGTCCGGGGTGTTCGGCATGACCTCGGCCGTCGTGATCCCGCCGTCCGGGGCGAAGGCGGCCGACAGCGCCCCCTTGCCGTGCCGGCTGGAGATGACGCCGTAGGGCACCCGGGGCATCGCCGACAGCGGCTCGATCTTCAGCACGTCCCCGGGGCGGGCGCCGTCCACGTAGACCGGACCGGTGATCACGTGCGGGCCGTCGGCGTCGAAGTCGCGCCGGTGCCGGGAGTAGGTCCGGGCCACCGCGACGGCGTCGTCGAGCACCTGCTCGCGGCGCACGCCCTTGCCGGCGAACCACGCCACCGGGTCCCGGCCCTGGTCCTCCAACAGGCCCTCGTGGCTGACCGTGTCGATGGTGATCGTGCGGCCCGGGCGCACGGTCGCCACCGGCTTGTCGGTGGTTCGCGGCAGGTAGCCCCAGTAGACCTGGTCGGGCCGGGAGGGCAGGTAGACGTCACCGTCGATGCGCCCCTTGCCCGGCTGGAGGACCTCGCCGGGCAGGCGGGTGCCGCCGGCGGGGGTGGCGGCGGCCG
>JAOPVN010000598.1 GCA_025966175.1 Modestobacter sp.
TGCCGGCGACCTGCAGCGCCCCGTTGCCGGCGCCCGGCACGACCTCGGGCCCGGTGAACGGCGCCTGGGGTGGCTGGTCCAACGGCCAGATCCCGGCCGACCAGCTGTGCTCCCTCGGTGGGGGCCACCGCCTGCGCTGCGATGCGGCCGCGGCCTACAACGCGATGTCAGCGGCGTACGCGGCGACGTTCGGCAGCCCGCTGTGCATCACCGACTCCTACCGGTCGCTGGACGCGCAGGTCGACGCGCACCACCGCAAGCCGAAGATCACCGCCGTGCCCGGCAGCTCCAACCACGGGTGGGGCCTGGCGGTCGACCTCTGCGGCGGGATCAACGTGTTCGGGACGGCGCAGACCGCCTGGATGCAGGTCAACGCCGCGCACTACGGCTGGCTGCACCCGGACTGGGCGCGGGCCGGCGGGCAGAACCCCGAACCGTGGCACTGGGAGTACGGCAGCCTCACCTGAGGCGCGGGCCGATCAGGCCCAGCCGAGGTGGTCGATCTCCTGCCAGGGCAGGGTCGCGCAGGCGTCGGTGGCCTCGGCCACCAGCCGGCGGGCCACCGGCGCGTCCGCGCAGGCGACCGGGCGGCGTGGGGTGACGACCACGTGCGGGTCGCGCAGGCGCAGGCCGCGCCCGGCCATCTCGGCCAGCACCGCCTCGGGGTGCACCAGCACCGCGCTGTCGATGCCGGGGGTGACCGTCGACGTCCACAGCCCGACCGGGCCCTCGACCCGCAGCGCGGCGTCGACGGCAGCGGCGCGGCCGAACGCGCGGGCCCGGGTCTGGTGGACCGCGGGCAGGGTCACGTCCCGGGAGGGGCGCCACGGGACGACGAGCTCGCCACGGACGACGACGACGCGCCAGCCGAGGGTGGTCTGCCGGGGGTCCGCCCAGTCCAGGACGGCGATGCCCGCAGCGGCCGCGGTGCTGTCGGGCACCGGTCGGCGGGCCAGCCAGGCGGTCAGCGCCGCGATCACGCCGTCCGGCGTCGCGGGGACGCGCGCCCGGGTCATCTCCACGGCCAGTTCGCCGAGGATCACGCGGGTCCGGCGGCCGGCGTCGTCGAGGACCAGCATCGGTCCCCGGATGCCGTCCGCCACGTCCAGGGAGAGCTCGGGGTGCAGCTCGGCGGCGGCCAGGTGGTCGACCGCCGCGCGCACGTCGGACACCCGCACCTCGGCGCGGTTCAGTCGCTGGAGGAGGCCGGCCGGGGCGCCGAAGAGTGCTTCACTCACGCGCTGCGTCCTCCGGTCAGTGCCTCCCGGGCGACCGGCGCGAGGCCGGGCAGGGACAGCACGCTGGCCAGCTCGACCGCCGAGAGCCGGACCGGGACGACGTCCTCGCCCCAGCCGGTGGCCCGCCGCACGCGGGCGGCCGGCGCCGGCCAGACGACCTCGCGGGCCGCGGCGACCTGCAGTTCGGTGAGCACCTCGGCGAGGTGGATCGCGGCGACCGGGTGGATCGGGCTGGCGTCCAGGGCGACCTGGACGGCACGCTCGACCTCGGCGCGGTCCCCCGCGCTGAGCCAGTGCGGTACGAGCACCGCCTGAGCCGGGTCCTGCGCCGGCGGGATGCTCATGCCCGGGCCGTCCAACGGGGGGCACCGGAGGCCGTCGGCGTCTGCGGCGGGGTGGCGGGGGCCACCGGACGACCACTCCGCGCTGGGCGGCGGAGGGGCTCCCGTGCGGTCACGAGGAGGATATCGGCAGGGCGGCGGGCCGGGTGGACCCGTAGCCACGCTGAGTTTTCTCCCCCGCGCGACCCCGGGACGACGCAGCCCGCCCCGGCCCCCGGGCGATGCCGGGGGTCGGGGCGGGTTGGGACGAGCAGGTGCGGGTGGTCAGCCGGCGAGCTCGGCGAGCCGCTCCTTGAGCGCCCGCTCGGCCCGGTCGGCGTGCACGTTCATGTTGCGCACGGAGGTGCCCAGGTCGGCCGACAGCTGCGTCTTGGTCAGACCACCCCAGGTGGTCAGGTACCAGGTGGCCCAGCCCAGCACGTTCGGCTGGGCGGCCCGCTGGTCCCGGCGCGCCGTCGGGTCCGGGGCGCAGGCTGCGGTCAAGGCGTGCGAGAGCAGGGTCTGCTCCGCCTCCCCCATGATCTCGTCGGGCACCTCGGCACTGTCCGGGAGCACGAACTCCACCGTGTCGGCGCCACCGTCCAGGGACTGCAGGTTGCGCAGCCCGTTCAGCGTCGCGACGGTCTGGGAGTTCCGGCGCAGCGTGGCCACGCTCTGCCCCATGTAGGCCGCCAGCTCCTTCTCGCTGGGCCGGCGCTGGTGCTCGGCGGTGAAGGCGGCGATCGCCTTCTGCTGCTTGTTCTCGGTGTCCGCGGCGGTCCGGCCGTAGGCGTTGCGACCCAGGTCGTGCACCCACTTGGACAGCTGGGTGGCCAGGAAGGCACCGAACGGAACGCCCTTGGCCTCGTCGTAGTGGCTGACGGCCTTGAGCACCCACTCGGCGACCTGCTGGTCGATGTCGTCGTTGTCGGGCAGGTGCAGCCGGATCGTCGACATGTTGCGCTGCAGCCGCTTGAGGCTGACCCGGCAGTAGTGCCGGCACAGGTCGGCAAGGAACGCCGGTGGCAGGTCACGGGGCGCGCGGCGGCGGACGCCGGTCTCCGGTCGCAGGCCGACCGTGGCGTAGCCCACGGTGGCGCACCAGCTGCGGATGAGGGCGGCGAGCGCCTCGGCGGAGCCGGGCGCGCCGTCGACGCGGTACAGGCCGTCACCCTCGTCGTAGGCGACGGTGGCGTCGGCCGGCAGGGCCGCGCGGAACGCCGGGAGCGGCAGCTCGCGGTCGGTGCGGAAGTGCACCCGGTCACAGGGGGTGATGGGGGCGAGCGCCCATCCCGCTGCCTCGGGGAGACCGCCGAAGACGAGCGGTTCGCGGGTACGGCGCTCTTCCGCGGCGGCCTGGTCGGGGGTCCGGTGAGGCGTCGTGGTCGGGGCGATGGGCTGGGCGACGAGGATGTTCTCGGACACCGGTCCTCCTGGGGGAAGTGCAGGTGGGCGTGGTGAAGTGCGGGACGTGCCGGTGCGACCGGCGGCGGGGAGCTGGTGCGGGACAGGGCTCCCGGACCAGCGGAGGGATGCCTCAGGCGGGGACGGCCACCGCGAGACGGAGGGGCGCGAGCTCGCTGCCGCTGGCCGAGGGCATGCGCGGGGTGGGGATCCGCGGCGCGGGCACCCGAGGCGCGGGGGTGCGCGGGCGGGGCGCGTCAGCGGCGTCGAGGATCCCCGCCGCGGCCGAGCGCTCGGCCTCGCTGGGCTCGCCGACGTAGACCGGCATGAAGTCGTAGAGGTCGGTGAACAGACCGTCGACGAAGGCGTAGGCGGCCTGCGCCTGCTCCGAGAACTTGGCGATCAGCTCACGCGGGCCGAGCTCGACCCCGACGGTGACGCGCACGACGCGGTCGTCACCGCTCAGCCCGGTGAGGGCGAAGGGGACCGACTCGTGCCGAGCGGCCAGTGCGGCGAGCGCCGCGAGGCAGCGGCGGGTCCCCGACCGGCGGGGCCGCAGCTGGACGTGCACGACGACGGTCTCGGGGTAGACCGACTCAGAGCACACCGGCTCGAGCCCGTCCACGGCGGCGACCTCGAACATGCGGAGGTCGTCGGCCCCGGAGGGGTCGATGCGGAGGTCGACACCATCTGCCGGCCCGAGTGCGAGTGCGCTGAGTTCCATGTTCGTCTCCCCCTGTAACGGTGGCGCTGTGGGGGAAGACTTGCGCACGATCTAACGGGCCGACGGCGAGACTCGCCGTCCTGTGACTACTGAGGCGTACGGGTCGAGCGGTTATTGAGCCGTATTGGTTGCGGTGTTGTCATATTCTGCCGAGGCGAGGCGACCTGTCCTGGAGCGAATGCCGCCAAGGCCTTCAGCGCGTCGGCGGCCACCTCGGCAGCGAGGCTGTTGGCCTCGGCGATCTGCCGGTAGACCTCCTCGCGGTGGATCGTCACCTCGCGGGGGGCCTTGAAGCCCAGCCGCACGGTGCCGCCGCGCACCTCGACGACGTAGACCTCGATGTCCTCGCCGATCCGGATGCTCTCGCCGACGCTGCGGGTGAGTGTGAGCACTGATACCCCTCCATGGGTTGTGTGAGCCGTCCGTGGCATCGCCCCGTCACCTCGACGGGGCTGGCGCGTGGCCACCCGGGTGGCCACGCTCCTGCTGTTCCTTCTCGGCAGGTGCACCCCGAAAAGGGGCCACCTGCCGCTGATCAGCGCAGGAAGTCGAGCAGGGTGGGCTGGATCGCCTTGGCCGTGGCCGACAGTGCGGCCGAGTAGCCGGTCTGCTGCATCTGCAAGTTCATGATCGTCTTCGCCAGGTCGACGTTCTCGATGTCGGCCGACCGACTGGTGAGCGTCAGCTGGAGGTCAGCGTTCACCTGCTTGGCCGTGTCCATGCGCGCGGACCGGGTGCCGATGTCGGCGGCTGCCTTCAGCATCCGGTCGAGGGCGGTGTCCAGGTCGGTGAGGTGGCCGGCCAATGCGGACGGGTCGGCCACGACGTCGGTGGCGATGCTGCCGACGAGCGCGAAGAGATCCCCGCTCGCCGGGTCTCCGAACGCCTCCGGCCCCGTGACGTCGACCCGGATGGCATCGGCTTCGGACACCTGCCGGGTGACAGGCACGACCGGGACGGGCGGCACCGTGGTGCCACCGAGGCCCTGATACGCGCCTGTGGTGACGTTGTAGGCGGTCTTTCCGGCGGTGACACCACCGAAGAGGGGCTGCCCCTGCACGGTGGTGTTCGCCTGACCGAGCAGGCTCTCCCGGATGCCGCTGAGCTCGGTCTGGATGGCCGCCCGGGAGGGGCCGGACATGGCGCCGTCGTTGAGCGCCTGGACGGTCAGGTCGCGCACCTTCTGCACCTGCGTGATCATGCCCCGCAGCGTCGAGTCGGTCGTGTCCAGCACGCCTGTGCCATCGGAGATGTTGCGGGCGTACTGGGTGGCGGCGGCGAGGTCCTGACGCGTCCGCATGGCCGCGTGTGTGCCGGTGGGGTCGTCCGAGGGCTTGTTGATGGTCTTGCCCGACGTCAGCTGCTCCTGCAGCTTGCTGATGCCGGCCAGGTTCCGGTTGAGTCCCTGCAGGCTGGTGACGACGACGGAGCGCTGGGTGATCCGGAACATGTCAGAGCCCCACGCGGCCGGTGCGGTTGATCAGCACGTCGAGCGTCTCGTCGATGGTGGTGATCATGCGCGCGGCGGCGGAGTAGGCGTGCTGGAACTGCAGCATGTTCGTCATCTCCTCGTCGATGTTGATCCCGGAGACCGACTCCCGGGAGGCGTCCACCTGGCTGCTGATCACCGTCTGGGTCTGCAAGTTGCTGGTCGCCACCGACGCCTGCACGCCGAGGGAGACGATCAGCTTCCGGTAGGCCTCCGGAGTGCTGGCGGCGAGGTCCTTCAGCTTGCTCAGCGCCGTGGCGTTGCGGCCGTCGGAACTGGGCCCTGGGCCGGTCACCGCCGCAGCCAGCTTGGCGGTGTCGGTGATGCGCAGGGTCAGGTTGCCCGCGGTGATGGTCGTGACGTCGACCGGCAGGGTCCCCGAGCCGTCGTCGAACAGCGGCTCCCCCGCCGCCCCCGCCTTGTCGAAGCCCGCGGCGTGGGTGGCGTTGAGCTCGGTGGCCAGTTGCTTCGCCACGCCGTCCAGCGCCGTGCGGTAGCTCGGGATGGTCTGGGCCAGCGCGGTCAGCTTGCCGCCGGCGGTGCCCCCGATGGTCAGCATCGTGCCGCCCGGATCGGTGACGAACGAGGGGTTGCTCAGCGTGGCGCTCTTCGGGTCCTTCGTGCCCACCGCCTTGATCGCGATGGTCGAGCCGCCGGAGATCAGGGTCGAACCCGCGACCACGACGTTGACCTGCCCGTCCGAACCGGGGGTGGACGTGGCTCCGATGGCCGCGGACAGCTCGAGCACGAGCCCGTCCCGCTTGTCGGCCAGTTCGTTGACCGGGAGCCCGGCCTGCGTCGCGCGCTTGATCGCGATGTTCAGCCCGGCGATGGACTGGGCCTTGGCGTTCACGCCCTGGGTCAGGGTGTCCAGGCTGTCGCGGGTCTGGACCCACTGCTTGTCCAGGTTCGCGCCGGTGGTGTGCAGCTCGGCCACCAGGGTCGCCGTCTTGTTGAGCACCGCGGCGCGGGCGCCGTCGCCGGTCGGGTTGTTGGCCAGGTCGTTCCACGAGGTGAAGACGTCGGTGAGCTTCTGCGAGATGCCGGTCTCGCCGGGCTCGCGGAAGGCTTGCTCGATCTGCGCCAGCGTGTCGTCGGCGACGGTCATCTGCGCGGTGGAGGCACCCTCGGTCTGCGCGCGGGACTCCAGGAAGGCGTCCCGGATCCGGGTGATCTTGTCCGCGTCCACGCCCTGGCCGACCTGGTTGCTGATCGAAGTCATCGCGGGGACGGCGTTGCCGCCGACCGACTGCAGCTCGGCACGCTGCCGGGAGTAGCCGGGGGTGTTGACGTTGGCGATGTTCTGACCGGTGACGTCCAGGCCGCGCTGCTGCGCCCAGAGCGCCGTCGTCGCGGTGTTGAGGCCCGAGAAGGTGCTCACTCCGACTCCTCGCTGACGCTCGTCGCCGGCGTTCGCCGGGCTGCTGTGCTGATCGGCTCGCTCGCGAGCTCGCTCACATCGCACCGTCCAGGGTGACCGAGCGGTAGGCGTTGCCGGAGGCACGGCCCGCCTGGGTGTAGGTGCCGGTCGTGGTGGCGGGGTGCGCGTTCGTCAGCGCGTCGTTGATGACGGCCAGGCCGCTCTCGATGAGCTCCTTGTTGGCGTCGGAGAGCCCGCGCAACTCGGTCACGAGCACCAGCAGTGCCTCGTGGTGCTTGGCGTACAGGTCGTTCCACGGCGCCGGTGCGGAGTCCGCGAGCTGGCGCAGCGAGGGGTTCGCCTCCATGCCGAGTCGGCTGGCGATCTGCTCGGTCGCCGCGGCGCGCTCCACCTCGAGGGTGCGCAGCTGCTCCAGGACCACCTCGATCTCGTGCGCGATCCGCGCCAGCCACCGGCTCTTGCCGGTGAGGATCAGGTACTGCTTCTCCTCGGCTTTGAAGAGCAGGAGGTCGAGCAGTTCCTGCTCTCGCCAGAGCAACGTCGACAGGTGCTGGTGGTCCATGCCGGCCGCCTTTCCGTCGTCGTGTGCAGCCCGTCGTGCGGGCCTGGGCCCGCCGGGTCCGGCGGCGCTGTCGATCTTCCATCGGCACGGCGCCGGGCCCGATCAAGTCGAGACGCCCCGCGCGCTCCCAGAAATCTCCGCCGCCGGCGGTCCGGTGTGGGCCCGAGCCCGCCGAGAGAGAAGTGCGTGACCCCAGCGAGCCCCGCCGTGAGCGAACGCCGCCCGTCCGACGTCGACGCGCTGGTGACCACCCATCTCCCGCTGGCCCAGTTCGCGGTGAACGCGGTGGCCTCCCGCATCTCCCTTCCCAGCCACGTGAACCGGGACGACCTGCTCTCCTGCGCGAGCGTCGCGCTGGTCGAGGTCGCCCGCCGGTTCGACCCCACCGCGGGCGCCAGCTTCGCCACCTATGCACTCCCCCGCCTGCAGGGCGCCGTGCTCGACGAGCTGCGCTCCGGCGACTGGGCCAGTCGCTCGGTGCGCGCCGCGGCCCGGCGGACCGACGCCGCCACCGACGCGCTGACCATCAGCCTGGGCCGGCCGCCGACCAAGGAGGAGCTCGCCGCCAGCCTCGGCGTCGCGCGCTCCGAGTTGGACTCGCTGCAGATCGACGTCCACCGGGCCGTGATGGTCAGCATCGACGCCGAGACCGGTAGCGAGGGCGGCGGCTCACTCGACCTCCCTGACACCGGCGACTCCCCGGAGCGGGCACTGCTGCGGAGCGAGCGGGTCCGGCACTTGCACGACGCGATCCGGGCGCTGCCCGACCGGCTCGACGAGGTCGTGGAGCGCAACTTCTTCGGCGACGAGTCGCTCACCGACATCGCCGACTCCCTGGGCGTGACGCTGTCCCGGGTTTCCCAGATGCGCGCCCGGGCGCTGACCCTGCTGAACGCGGCGATGAGCGAGATCTGGGACGGCACGGCGGTCCCTGCCGACGGGGGCGTGCGAGCCCGCAACCAGCAGCGTGCCTACGTCGATCGGGTCGCGGCCGCCCAGCTGGCCGGCCGCGGCCCGGTCGGTGCCCCGACCGCACTCCCCGTCCCAACCCCGCGAGGCAGGCCGCGACAGGGCTGGCAACTGCCCGAGCCGGTGGGCATCCGGGGAACCACCGCGCAGCCGGCCTGAGGCACGCGTCTCCCCCCGAGGAGTGCCCCGAAAAACATTTGGCCGGTTCGGGTCAAGGACGTGCTGACCCGAGCCGTTACCAGGAGAGCAACACCCCGCCGCACGGATGCAGCGGGTCCCGCCCAGAAGCCCTATTCCACGGAGGAACCCCATGGGTCTCAGCGTCAACACCAACATCGCGGCGATGAACTCGTACCGCAACCTCTCCACCACCAACACCCAGATGGCCAAGTCGCTGGAGAAGCTCTCCTCCGGCTTCCGCATCAACCGCGCCGCCGACGACGCGGCCGGTCTGGCGATCTCCGAGGGCCTGCGCTCGCAGATCGGTGGCCTCAAGGTCGCCGTCCGCAACACCCAGGACGGCATCTCGGTCGTGCAGACCGCTGAAGGTGCGCTCACCGAGACGCACAGCATCCTCCAGCGCATGCGCGACCTGGCGGTCCAGGCCGGCAGCGACAGCAACGACGTCAACTCCCGCGCTGCCGCCAAGTCCGAGACCGACGCCCTCGCGTCCGAGCTCAACCGGATCGCCAGCTCGACCAAGTTCAACGGCAACCCGCTGCTCGACGGCACCTACACCGGCAAGTCGTTCCAGGTCGGTTCCGGCGGCGCCGCCGACACCGCTGACCGGATCTCGGTCAGCATCAACTCGACCGGTTCCTCCGCGGCCTACACCACCTGGAAGAACGGTGGCGCCAGCGCCACCGCCGCGACCGCCACCTTCGCGGTGGGCTCGATCACCCGGACGACGGCGGCGCTGACCGCCAGCACCGACGCCAACAACATCGCCACCCAGCTGAACAGCGACAGCAGCTTCAACGACGCGTTCATGGCCTCGGTGGACTCGAAGGGTGGCCTGGTCATCAAGGCGATCGACGCCACCCAGACCGGTTCCATCACCGTCTCCGGAGCCGGGATCGCCACGGCCGCCGGTACGGCCACCTCCACCGCCCAGGGTGCAGGCACCGGCGGATTCTCCGCCAGCTCCCTCAACGTCTCGGGCCTCCTGCTGGACACCGCGGCCAACGCGACCGCCTCGATCGACAAGATCGACGCGGCGATCAAGATGGTCTCGACCTCGCGGGCGAACCTGGGTGCGCTGCAGAACCGCTTCGAGCACACGATCAACAACCTCAACGTCACGGCGGAGAACCTGACCGCCTCCGAGTCGCGGATCCGTGACACCGACATGGCCCAGGAGATGACCAACTTCACCCGGACCCAGATCCTGACCCAGGCCGGCACCGCGATGCTGGCCCAGGCCAACCAGTCGTCTCAGGGCATCCTGAAGCTGCTGGGCTGATAGACCCGCACCACCGCACCACCCGGTGAGGGGGGAGGCCCTCGGCCTCCCCCCTCACTGCGCGACACCCCAGGAGCGACCCCCGGACCGGAGGAATCGGCATGAGCATGAGCATGAGCACCGGCCTGATCTCCGGGATGGACACCGGCACCCTCGTCAGCCAGCTGATGCAGGTCGAGGCGCAGCCGCAGACCCTGCTGAAGACCCGGCTGTCCTCGGCACAGGCCGGCGCGACCGCGTACCGGGCCATCAACACCCGGTTCGACGGCCTCCGCACCGCCGCCGAGGCCCTCACCCAGAACTCCACCTGGACCAGCACGAAGGCCACCAGTTCCGCCGCCGCCGCCACCGCCACCGCGGGTGCCGGTGCTGTCGCCGGTCAACTGAGCTTCACGGTGGACTCCGTCGCCACCAACCACTCCGTCATCAGCCAGGCCTCGTGGGCGGCGATGGACACCGCCTACGGATCGAGCACGCTCTCGGTCACCGTCGGGGCGACCACCACCGCCGTGCCGATCACCGGTCAAGGGGGCAAGCCGCCCACCCTCGCCGATGCCGTTGCCTCGATCAACGCCAGCGCCGCCGGGCTGACCGCGACCGCGGTCCAGGTCTCGGCCGGCAAGTACCAGCTACAGGTGACCGCCAAGGACTCCGGCACAGCGGCCTCGTTCTCCCTCGACACACCGGGGGCCTTCGCCGTCGTCACCGACGGCGCGGACGCCCGACTGACCGTCGGTACCGGCGCCGGCAAGTACCAGGTCACCTCGACGACCAACGACTTCGTCGGGCTGCTCGGCGCAACCACGGTCAGCGTCAACGCGGTGTCGACCAGCCCCGTCACGGTCAAGGTGACGAGTGATCCGGACGCAGTCGCGGCCAAGGTCACCTCTCTGGTCACCGCCATCAACGGGTTGCTCGACGCCGTGACCTCCTACACCGCCAGCGGCAGCAGCACCGCCGTGCTCAAGGGCGACAGCACACTGCGGTCGCTGGCCAGTCAGGTGCTCAGCACCGTGTCCTCGGCTGTGGGCACCACGTCGCCCGCGGTGGCCGGACTGCAGCTGACCAAGGACGGGCACGTCACGTTCGACTCCACCACGTTCGTCGCGAAGCTGAAGTCCGACCCGGCGCTCGTGCAACGGCTCTTCGCCGGCACGGTCACGACCGCCGGCCCGGACGCCGTCCTGGGGAGCGCGGACGACGTCACCGCGCCCTCGGGCACGGCGGCACGCCTGCAGGCACTCGCCAAGGCCGCGAGCGACTCGACCACCGGCACGCTGACCCTGCTGGCCACGAGCAGTGACACCAAGGCCACCGACTTCCAGGCCCGGATCGACGACTGGGACATCCGGCTGGCGCTGCGCAAGGACACCCTGACGCGTCAGTTCACCGCCATGGAGACGGCGCTGGGCACCCTGCACAACCAGGCGTCCTGGCTGACCTCGCAGATCGCGCAGCTGCCCAGCTGGTCATCGTCCAAGAACTGATCCACCCGACCCGAGGAGTTCCCGCATGAGTGCCGCAGCCCTGCGCGCCCGCTATCTGGGCGACACCGTCGCCACCGCCTCGCCGCAGCAGCTGCTCGTGATGCTCTACGACCGGTTGGCCCTCGACCTCGAGCGGGCCCAGTCGGCGCTCACCGACGGCGACCGCTCCGCGGCCGGGGTGCAGCTGCAGCACGCGCAGGAGATCGTGATCGAACTGCAGGGCAGCCTGCAGATCGACGCGTGGGAGAGCGGCCCCCGCCTGGCCTCCCTCTACACCTGGCTGCTCACCGAGCTCATCACCGCGAACGTCAAGGGCGACCTGCGCCGGGTCGCCGACTGCCGCAAGATCGTCGAGCCGCTGCGGGACGCCTGGACGGAGGCCGCGGCCTCCCTCGCCTCGAGCCCGGCATGACCTCCGGCGGCACCGCGGGCCACCATGCGCGCAACCGGGTCGGGGACTTCCCCACCATGGTCGGCGAGGCACGGAACTGGCCTGCGGTGCTCAACGCCCTCGAGGGCGACCTGTACGAGGCCGAGCAGACCCTGGCCCGTGGCCGGGCCGAGGAGATCGCGGCCTGGGGACGGCGGAACACCGACTGGATCCCGCCCAGCAACCTCGGTCCGCTCCCCGACGACCTGCGCGAGCGGGCCGCCCGGCTGCTGCAGCACCAGCTGGCGGTGGCCGAGGCACTGGTCGAGCGCATCACCCAGAGCCAGAAGCAGCGGGACGTCGCCGCGCGGATGTCCTACGCGCCCACCCGGCCGGTCGCCTCGTTCATCGACCGGGCTCTCTGACCGTCACCGAGCGGGCTCACTGAGCCCCTCACCCCACGCGCACCTCCCGTCCCCGGGGCCACGTCGGCCCCGGGGATGTGTGCTTTCTGTGACCGGAAGTGCCCGATCGGGTGCATGTGGTCACGTCCGGCGCCCGGACTGCCGATGAGAACAGTGCACGGAACGCACCACCTCGCCACGGATCGGCGGCCCCCTCGCTCCCAGGTCTTCCTGGGCGCGCGACCAGCCGTACCCGGAGGTACCACGTGCCCCGTCGCTCCCTGCTGAGCGTCCGGTGATCACCGACTCGACCATGACGGCGCTGCACGCCTCCCTCACCGGACTGCAGCAACGTCAGCGGGTGACCGCCGACAACATCGCCAACGTCCAGACGCCGGGCTTCCTCGCCGGCCGCGTCGACTTCGAGTCGACGCTGCGCAGCGAGATCGCGAACGGCGAGACCCCCGCGGTCTCGCAGAGCGCGGTGACCCGCTCGCTGGACCCGACCCGCACCGACGGCAACAACGTCAACCTGGACACCGAGACGGTCATCCAGACCGAGACCGGCCTGCGCTACCAGCTGGCGCTCAACGCCCTCGACGGCAAGTACGCCCTGCTGCGCTCCGCTCTCCGGACGTCCTGATGACCACGTTCGACACGTTGCGCATCGGCGGCTCCTCGCTGTACGTCCACCGCAAGTGGATGGACGCCGTCTCGGACAACATCGCCAACATCAACACGGTCAACGCCCCGGGCGAGGACGCCTTCCAGGAGCGGATGATCGTCGCCGAGGCCGTCCAGTACGGCTCGGGCCAGGGCGGTGTCCGGGTCGCGCGCACCGAGCTGGGCAGCGCCGACGGCCGGATGGTCTACGAGCCGGACAACGCGCTCGCCGACGACCAGGGCTACGTCAAGTACCCCGACATCGACCTGGGCGACCAGATGACCCAGCTCCTCATGGCGCAGCGCGGCTACCAGGCCAACCTCTCCACGATCAAGAGCGCCACCGAGGCCTACCAGCAGGCCCTGCAGCTCGGGAAGGGCTGAGCATGACCTCGCCGATCAGCGGCATCTCCTTCGGCATGCCCACCACCGGCATCGCCGGGATCACCGGCGCCGCCGGCGTCTCCGGCATCGCGTCCACGTCGTCGACGCCGTCGGTCTCCGGCGACGGCGGCTTCGCCGCGGTCCTGGCCGGCACCGTCGAGAACCTCAACGCCGTCCAGGGCAACGCCGACTCCCTCGCGCTGCAGGCCGCCAGCGGCGACCTGCAGGACGCCCACGACTACATGATCGCCAGCAGTGAGGCCCGACTGGCCACCGACACCGTGGTCACCCTCAAGAACTCGGCGGTCGCGGCCTTCACCGAGATCATGAGGATGCCGATCTGATGCCCGCCGCCCTCGCCGGCCCGCTGAACCGGGTCAAGACCCTCCTGTCGACGATCAGCCTCGGCCAGAAGATCGTCATCGGCCTGCTGCTCGCCGGGCTGGTGCTCGGCGGCATCTTCTTCACCAAGTGGATCACCGCGCCGACCATGGCGCCGCTGTTCTCCAACCTCGCCTCGACCGACGCCTCGGCGATCGTCGACCAGCTGAACACCGACGGCGTCGCGTACCAACTGGCCGACGGTGGCGCGACGATCATGGTCGCCCAGGACGTGGTCAACAGCGAGCGGCTGGCCATGAGCGGCAAGGGCCTGCCGGCCAACAACTCCACCGGCTACGCGCTGCTGGACCAGCAGGGGATCACCACCAGCGAGTTCCAGCAGCAGGTGTCCTACCAGCGGGCGCTGGAGGGAGAGCTGGCCAACACCCTGAAGGCGCTGGACGGCGTGAACGCCGCGGTGGTGCACATCGCACTGCCCAAGGACCAGGTGTTCGCCACCGACGAGGGCAAGCCGACCGCCTCCGTGCTGCTGGACCTCGCCCCAGGGAAGAACCTCTCCGGCGAGCAGGTCCAGGCGGTCACCCACCTGGTCTCCTCCAGCATCGAGAAGATGGACCCGGCCGACGTGACTGTCGCCGACTCGACCGGTGCGGTCCTCTCCGCCGCCGGCGAGGGCATCAGCAGCGCGGCGGGTGACGCCCAGCTGCAGCAGGAGCAGGAGTTCGAGGCGCGGCTCGCGGCCAACGCCCAGGCCATCCTCGACACGGTCGCCGGCCCGGGCAACGCCAAGGTGTCGGTGCGGGCGGACCTGGACTTCGCCAAGCGGGACACCACCAGCGAGAGCTACACCTACGTGCCCGGCACCCCGGCACTGTCGGAGCAGACCTCGAAGGAGACCTACACCGGCACCGGAGCGGCCGTCGGCGGCGTGCTCGGTGCGGAGAACACCGCCACCACCGGCAACGGCAACTCCACCTACGACAAGAACTCGACGACCGCGAACAACGCCGTCGGCAAGACGACCGAGACCGTCCAGGGCGCACCCGGCGCCATCAACCGGCTGACCGTCTCGGTGGTCATGAACGACGCCACCGCCGCCGGCCTCAACCCGCAGCAGATCCAGGACGCCGTCAGCAACTCCGTCGGTCTGGACACCGCCCGCGGCGATGCCATCTCGGTGGCCACCATGGCCTTCGACACGACCGCGGCCCAGAAGGCCGCCGCCGACCTCAAGGCCGCCGAGGCGGCCGCGAAGAGCGCCCAGATGTGGTCGATGATCAAGACCGGTGGCATCGCCCTGGGCATCGTCCTCCTGGTTCTCATCGTCTGGCTGCGCTCGCGGCGCGGCCGGGAGGAGTACGAGGAGCTCGAGGACGAGGAGCCGGTCGAGTTCGAGCGGATCCAGGTCGAGAGCGTCCGCGATCCGGCCCAGGAGGATCGCCAGGCCAAGTTGGAGTCCGCGCAGCGCGAGCGGGTGCGCGGCGAGATCTCCGAGATGGTCAGCGAGCGCCCCGACGAGGTGGCCACCATGCTGCGCGGCTGGTTCGCCGAGTCGAAGTGAGTCGGGCGCTCCGGGGCCGCGCTGTGCCAGGCAGGGCCCCGGACTGCCGATGGAGTAGACGGGCGCCGGTGGCGTCCGCGGACAGGGAGAACGAACAGTGAGCATCGCCAGCGTCGAGCAGCTCGTCGGGGTTCCGGCCCCGACGACCACGCAGATCGTGGTGCCGCGCAAGGAGCTGCCGGGCCTACGCAAGGCAGCGGTCTTCCTCGCCCAGCTGTCGAAGGAGGAGGCCGGGGCGGTGCTCGCCCAGCTGCGCCCCTCCGAGGTGGAGAAGCTGACCAGCGAGCTCATGCGACTGCAGGGCGTGGCCGGCGCAGACGTCGACGACGTGCTGCAGGAGTTCCACTCCCTCATGCAGGCCCGCCGCTTCGTCGGCACCGGCGGGGTGGAGTTCGCCCGCGAGGTGCTCGCCGCCGGCCTCGGCGAGGAGAAGGCCGACGGCATCCTGTCCCGGCTCAACGTCGTCTACACCGAGCTGCCGTTCGCCTCGCTGCGCAACAGCGACGTCCGCCAGCTGGTCACCTTCCTCAAGGACGAGCACCCCCAGGTCGTGGCCCTCGTGCTCGCGCACCTGCCGGCCCCGCAGTCGGCCGAGGTGCTGTCGGGCTTCCCACCGGACCAGCAGGCCGACGTCGCCTACCGGATCGCGATCATGGACCGCACCGCCCCGGAGATGGTCCGGATGGTCGAGGAGGAGCTCGGCCGCCGGATGGGCTCGCTGCTGGCCTACCAGGACATGGCCACCGTCGGTGGGGTCGAGACGCTGGTCGAGATCATCAACCGCTCCTCCCGCCCCACCGAGCGCTCGATCCTCGAGTGGCTGGAGAACAGCGACCCCGAGCTCGCCGAGAAGATCCGCTCGCAGATGTTCGTCTTCGAGGACATCGTCACCATCGACGACCGGTCCATCCAGCTGGTGCTGCGCGAGGTCGAGGCCAACGACCTGGCCACCGCCCTCAAGGGCGTCCGCCAGGACGTCCGGGACAAGGTGGTCCGCAACCTCTCCGAGCGCGCCGGGGAGAACCTCCTCGAGGAGATCGAGCTGCTCGGCCCGGTCCGCACCCGGACCGTCGAGGAGGCCCAGGCCAAGGTGGTCGCCGTCATCCGCTCCCTCGAGGAGCAGGGCACGCTGACCATCTCGCGGGGTGGTGAGGATGACTTCGTCGCGTGAGACGTTGCTCCTGCGCGGAGCATCGGCCGCCGACGCCGTCCCCTACCAACGCTCCCCCGAGGGTGCGCCGGTGTGGGGACGGCGC
>JAOPVN010000004.1 GCA_025966175.1 Modestobacter sp.
CGCGGCCGCCGACCAGGACGGCTCGAAGGCCACCCGGCCGGCCGGCAGCGGGACCGCGTCGGCCACCATCGCGCCGGTCACGCCGGGCACGGGGTCCTCGCGGGCGCCGTAGACCTCCATCACCACGACCTCGTCGGCCAGCGCCAGCGCCGCGCCGAAGCCGGCGGCGAACTGGGCGGTGCGGCTGTAGAGGTGCGGCTGGAAGAGGACCAGCAACCGGCCGGAGCCGGTGACCGCCCGGGCGGCCCGCAGCTGGGCGGCCACCTCGGTCGGGTGGTGCGCGTAGTCGTCGTAGACCCGCACGCCGGCGGCGACGCCCTTGAGTTCGAACCGCCGGTGCACGCCACCGAACCGGCCCAGGCCACCGATCAGGCCGGCCGCCGGCAGCCCGAGCTCGAGCCCGGCCAGCAGCGCCGCGGCGCTGTTGAGGGCCATGTGCGCGCCGGGCAGCCGGATGTGCACCTCGCCGAGGTCCTGGCCGTCGAGGACGGCGGTGTAGCGGGTGCCGTCCGCGGCGACCCGCAGGTCCACCAGGCAGAGGTCGGCATCGGGGCCCTGGCCGTAGGTGCGCACCCGGGCCGGCGAGCCGCTGCCGGTCAGCCGCGCGGCCCCGGGGTCGTCGGCGCACAGCACCAGGAACCCGTCGGCGGGCACGGTGCGCGCGAACTCGTCGAACGCGGCCTCGACGGCAGCCAGATCGCCGTAGTTGTCCAGGTGGTCGGCCTCGACGTTGGTGACGATGGCCCCGTGCGGCGCGAGCAGGAGGAACGACCGGTCGCTCTCGTCGGCCTCGGCGAGGAAGACGTCGCCCTGCCCGGCGTGGGCGTTGGAGCCGGACTCGTTGAGCGTGCCGCCGATGGCGAAGGAGGGGTCGACGCCGCAGGCCTGCACCGCCACCGTCAGCATCGACGTCGTCGAGGTCTTCCCGTGGGTGCCAGCGACCGCGACGCTGCGCCGGCCGGCCATCACCGCGGCCAGCGCCACGGCCCGGGGCAGCACCCGCAATCCGCGCTCGCGGGCGGCGACCAGCTCCGGGTTCTCGGCCCGGATCGCCGTGGAGACCACGACGGTGGCCGCGTCGCCCAGGTGGGCGCCCTCGTGGCCGACCTCCACCCGCGCGCCGAGCGCGGCCAGCGCCCGCAGCGTCGAGGAGTCCCGCCGGTCGGTGCCGGAGACCTGCACACCGCGGGCGAGCATGATCCGGGCGATGCCGCTCATCCCGGCACCGCCGATGCCGATGAAGTGCACCGCACCGAGGGACTCCAGCGCCGGGATGGGGTCCTTCCACGCGGCGACGTCCGCAGCACTCATCGCTGCACCACCCCGAGGACCAGGTCCGCGAGCTTCTCGTCGGCGTCGGGGGTGCCGGCCGCGGCGGCGTGCGCGGCCAGCGCGGACAGCGCCGCGGGGTCGGTCAGCAGCGGCAGCAGCCGGGCCGCGATCCAGGACGACGACAGCTCGGCGTCCTCGACCAGCAGCCCTCCCCCGGCCTCGACCACCGGGAGCGCGTTGAGCCGCTGCTCGCCGTTGCCGATCGGCAGCGGCACGAAGGCAGCGGGCAGCCCGACGGCGGACAGCTCGGCCACCGTGCCCGCGCCGGAGCGGCAGAGCGCCAGGTCCGCGGCGGCGTAGGCGAGGTCCATCCGTTCGAGGTAGTCGACGACCACGTAGGGCGCGGCACCGGCCGGGCGGGCCGGGACGGCGACGTCGGTGTTCTTCGGCCCACGGGCGTGCAGGACCTGCACCCCCGCGGCGGTCAGCGCGTCGGCCGCCCCGACCGCGGCCCGGTTCAGCGACGCGGCGCCCTGCGACCCGCCGAACACGAGCAGCGTCGGCCGGTCGGCGTCCAGCCCGAAGGCGGCGCGGGCCTCGGCGCGCCGGGCAGCACGGTCCAGTCCGGTGATCGCGGTGCGCAGCGGCATGCCGATCTGCACGGCCCCGCGCAGCGGGGTGCCGGGCGTCGTGACCGCCACCCGAGCGGCCAGCCGGGCGCCGATCCGGTTGGCCAGCCCGGGCAGCGGGTTGCCCTCGTGCACGACGATGGGTATCCCCGCCCGCCCCGAACCGGCCCGCCGGGCGGCGAGATAGGCCGGCAGCGCCACGTAGCCGCCGAAGCCGACGACCACGTCGGCCCCCAGCTCGGTCAGCAGCGCACGGGTCTCCGAGACCGCGCGGCGCACCCGGCCGGGCACCCGGAGCAGGTCCGGGGTCGGCTTGCGTGGCAGTGGGACCGGCGGGATCAGCCGCAGGTCGTAGCCGCGGGCCGGCACCAGCCGGGTCTCCATGCCGCGCGCGGTACCCAGGCAGGTGATCCGCGGTGGGAGGCCGTGGACGGTGCGGCGGCTGAGGGCGTCGGCGAGGGCGAGCATCGGCTCGATGTGCCCGCCGGTGCCACCACCGGCGAGGACGACGTGCACGGGCTGGGGCGACGACTCAGCCGCGCCGGGGTCGCCCGGGGCGGGCTGGGGGTGGATCACTGCGGACGTCCTGGCCGTTCCGTTCTCGGGGGGCGGGACCGCGCGGCCGGCCGGACCCGCACGGCGGGGGGCTCGCCGGACCGCGAAGGCTCACGGGGCACGTCCCGGGGGACGGGCCCCACAGCGGAGGCGGGCCGGCGTGGAACGGTCGGGCGGTCACCGGCGGGCTGCCGGCCGGGGACAGTCTGCCGCTCCGGTCCGGGCCGGCGCTCGCTCGGGGGGCGCACCCGCGGTCCGCGCGGGTCGGGGACCCGGGCGACGGTCCGCCCG
>JAOPVN010000007.1 GCA_025966175.1 Modestobacter sp.
CCGCGGTGGGCGGCGCTGACCGCGCAGGCCAGCGCGACGTCCCCGATGGCCAGCAGCCCGACCCGGTGCGAGACAGCGACCGCCTGCACCTCGGGTCGGGCGGCGAACTCGGCGGCGATCTCGGCGATCAGATCCGGCGCGGTCGGGTGTCCGACGTACTCCAGCTCGGTGACCTCGCGGCCGCCGTCGTGGTCGCGGACGACGCCGGCGAAGGAGAAGACGGCACCGTCGGCCTTGTCCGCGACGGCCGCCTCGTGGTCGGCAACCGACAGCGGCTCGTCGGTGACCCGGGCCAGCAACGGAGGGGTGCTCACGGCCGCGAAGGTACCCGCGAAGTCCTCACACCGGTCCGCCCTCGAGCTCCAAGCTGATCTGGTCGGCGTCCAGCACGGCCAGCGCGGCGGCGGGCCGACGACGGGAGACCGGCGCGCCGTCAGGCGGGCGGTGGGACGTCGAGGTCGGTCGGGTCGGCCAGCCCGGTGCAGTCGACCTCCAGGACGTCGTGGGCGGCGAGGTAGCGGCGGGCGCCCTCGTCGCCGGTCGCCGTCTCCACCACCCCGGCCCAGTGCTCCCGGCCCAGCAGCACCGGGTGCCCGCGGACACCGTCGTAGCTGGCCACCGCCAGGGCACCGGGGGCGGCGTGCTCGGCCATCCGGGCCAGCGCGGCCGGCGTCATCCCCGGCATGTCCACCAGCTGCACCAGCACGGCGTCGACCCTCCCCGGCCAGCCGCGCAGCCCGTCCAGCCCGGTCCGCAGGCTCGACGCCATCCCGCTCTCCCAGTCGGCGTTGGCCAGGACGGTGGCGCCGGCGAGGTCAGCGGTGCGCCAGACGTCGACCGCCTGGGCGCCGAGGACGACGAGCACCGGATCGCACACCGCGGCCGCCGTCCGCACCGCCCGCTCGACCAGCAGGCCGCCCTCGTACTCGACCAGCGCCTTCGGCATGCCGTAGCGCCGTCCACCGCCCGCGGCGAGCACGAGCCCGGCCACCGGGCGGTCCGACGTCACTCCCTCACCCTGCCATCCCCACCCCTGTTCGCTTTTGGCGCCGAAAGCGAGGCCCGGGAGTTCGCTTTAGGCGCCGAAAGCGAGCGGGGCTCAGCGGGTGTAGACGGCGACCTCCGATGCCTTCACCGACGCCCAGACCTCCGCGCCCGGTGCCAGGCCCAGCTCGGCGAACGACGTGGCGGTGACGTCGGCGGTCAGCGGCACCTCGCCGGCCAGGTCGCACCGGACCACCGAGCCGTGCGGGGTCGCCGCCGCCAGCCGCAGCGGCCAGACGTTGCGCGGGCTGCCGTCGGGACGCTGCAGGTACAGCGCGACCGACTCCGGCCGGACGGCGACGAACACCGGCCCGGCGACGTCCTCGGCGACCGCCACCATCCCGCCGCCGTCCAACGCGACCTGGTGCCCCTCCCCGGTGCCGGGCAGCAGGACCAGCCCGACGAGCCGGGCGACGTAGTCGGTGCGCGGCCGGCGGGCGACCTCCGCCGGGCTGCCGGCCTGCACGACCCGGCCGTCCTCGACCACGACCACCCGGTCGGCGAGCGCCATCGCGTCGATCGGGTCGTGGGTGACCAGCACGGCGCTGCCGGCGTAGTCGGCGAGGTGACGGTGCAGCTCGGCGCGCACGGTGAGCCGGGTGCGGGCGTCCAGCGCGGAGAGCGGCTCGTCCAGCAGCAGCACCCGCGGGTCGCCGACCAGAGCCCGGGCCAGCGCCGCCCGCTGGGCCTGGCCACCGGAGAGCTCACCGGGACGGCGGTCGCCCAGCCCGGCCAGCCCCACCCGCGCCAGCCACGGCGCGGCCGCGGCCCGGGCGGTCGCCCGCTTCGCGCCCCGGCTGCGCAGCCCGAAGGCGACGTTCTCGGTGATCGACAGGTGCGGGAAGAGCAGGTGGTCCTGGAAGACCATGCCCAGCGAGCGCTGGTGCGGCGGCACGTGCCGCTCGGCGGAGTCCCAGATCTGGTCGCCGTCCACGACCACCTGCCCGTCCTCGGGGCGCAGCAGCCCGGCCAGCACCCGCAGGACGGTGGACTTGCCGGCGCCGTTCGGGCCGAGGACGGCGAGCACCTCGCCGTCGCCGACCGAGAACTCGACGTCGACGCCGAGCGACCCCCGCTGGACGACGACGTGCGCCGCCAGGCTCACGCCGCCACACCCCGGCCCAGCCACCGGTCGCGGAGCAGCAACAGGGTGCCCAGCGAGACGGCCAGCAGGACGAGGCTGAGCACGATCGCCGCCTCCGGGTCGCGCTGCAGCGCCAGGTAGACGGCCAGCGGCATGGTCTGCGTCGTCCCCGGGAAGTTGCCGGCGAAGGTGATCGTCGCGCCGAACTCCCCCAGCGCCCGGGCCCAGCACAGCACCGCACCGGCGGCGATCCCGGGCGCGACCAGCGGCAGGGTGACCCGGCGGAACGTCGTCCACCGGTCGGCGCCCAGGGTGGCGGCGGCGTCCTCGAATCGCGCGTCGGCGGCCCGCAGGGCACCCTCCACGCTGATCACCAGGAACGGCATGGCCACGAACGTCTCGGCGATGACCACGGCGGTCGTGGTGAACGGGATGGTGACCCCGAGGTGCTCGTAGAGCGGCCGGCCCAGGATCCCGGTGCGGCCGATGACGAGGAACAGTGCGACGCCACCGACCACCGGCGGCAGGACCAGCGGGACGGTGACCAGCGCGCGCAGCACCGACCGGCCGCGGATCCGGGACCGGGCCAGCACCCACGCCAGGGGCACGCCGAGCACCAGCGACAGCAGGGTCGCGAGCGTGGCCGAGAACAGCGACAACCGCAGCGCCTGGCCGACCTCCTGCTGGGCGAGCTGCGGACCGATGGTCGACCAGGGTGCCCGCACCACCAGTCCGACCAGCGGCAGCACCAGGAAGGCGACGGCCACGGCCGCCGGGACGAGCAGGGGAAGAGGCACCCCCGCGCCCGGTGACCGCCGGGACCGTGCCGTCACGCGGGCCAGCAGATCACATCCGGCTCACGACGTCGGCTTCCGGAACCCGGCGTCGGCCAGCGCCTTCTGCCCGGCGGCGGAGTTCACCAGCTCCACGAACGCCTGCGCGGCCTTCGGGTTGGGCGCGGACCCGAGCGTGCAGATCGGGTAGGAGTTGATCTCCTTCTCCGCCTCCGGGAAGGGGATGCCCGCCACGTCGGAGCCGGCGGCCTGCACGTCGGTGGCGTAGACGAGCGCTGCGTCGACCTCACCGAGCTGCACCTTGGTGAGCGCCGCCTTGACGTCCTCCTCCTCGGTGTCGGGCCGGGCGGTGATCCCCGCGTCGGCGAAGACCGCCTTCGCGGCCGCGCCGCAGGGCACGTCAGCGGCGCAGATCGCCAGGGTGAGGTCGGCGTTGCCGAAGTCGGCCAGCCCGGTGACCTTGCCGGGGTTGCCCTGGGGGACGGCGATCTCCAGCACGTTCTCGGTGAAGATCGTCGGGTCGCCGGCCTGGAGGCCTGCGCCGGTCACCACGGTCATCTGCTTCTCGTTCGCCGAGGCGAAGACGTCGGCCGGCGCGCCCTGGGTCAGCTGGGTGGCCAGCGCGGAGCTGCCCGCGAAGTTGAACTGCACGTCGAGGTCGGGGTTGTCGGTCATCAGCTGGTCGCCGAGGTCGGTGAAGACGTCGGTCAGCGAGGCGGCGGCGAAGACGGTCAGCGTGCCCGTCAGGTCCCCGGCGGACGAGGACGCGGCGGCCGAGCTCGACGTCCCCGCTGCGTCCGACGAGGAGCCACCGCAGGCGGAGAGGGCCAGGGCCGCCACGGCCGGCAGCACCAGCAGGGCTCGGGTCTTCACAACAGGCCTCCGTCTCTCCGGACCACCCAGACGGGTGGCCCGCGCGAGCGGAAGCATATCGCAGGATCTTCCGCAGATGCGGAATGAAATGCCACCCGGAGGCGTATCTGCCCTGGGCGCAGCACTCAGGGGAGGCGGAAGCCGGCCGCGGTCAGCGCCTTCCGGCCGGCGTCGGAGGTGACCAGCTGGACGAAGGCCAGCGCGCCGGCCGGGTTGGGCGCGTCGGTCAACGTGCAGATCGGATAGCCGGTGAGCGTGTCCTCGGATTCAGGGAACTCGATCCCCTCGACCGAGTCGCCGGCCGCGTGCACGTCGGTCGCGTAGACCAGCGCGGCCTCGACCTCGCCGAGCTGCACCGCGGTCAGCGCGGCCTTCACGTCCGGCTCGAGGGTGTCCGGCGCGGCGGTCAGGCCGGCCGCGTCGAATGCCTTCCCGGCGGCTGCCCCGCAGGGCACCTCGGGCGCGCAGAGCGCGATCCGCTTCGCCGGGTCGGCGAGGTCGGCCAGGCCGCTGATCCCGCCGGGGTTGCCCGGTGGGACGGCGATCTCCAGCACGTTCATCGCGAACAGCGTCGGCGCACGGGACACGATGCCGTTGTTCGTCACCACGTCCATCTGGTCGGTGTCGGCGGAGGCGAAGACGTCGGCTGTGGCGCCCTCGGTCAACCGGCTGGCCAGCGTCGAACTGCCGGCGAAGTCGAACTCCACCGTCAGGCCGGGGTGGTCCCGCTCCAGCCGGTGACCGAGATCGGTGAAGACGTCGGTCAGTGAGGCGGCGGCGAAGACCGTGACGGTGCCGGTCACCCCGTCGGTCGATCCGCCGTCCGACGCCCCGCAGCCGGCCAGCGTGAGCACCGCCAGGGCGGCGATCAGCCGCTTCACGGCACGTCCACGCTCACCTGGGTGGCCTTCACCGTGGCGACCGCGCGGACGCCGATCTCCAGCCCCAGCTCGTCGGCGGCCTCGCGGGACATCAGCGAGACCAGCCGGAAGGGGCCGGCCTGGATCTCGACCTGCGCCATGACGGTGTCCCGGACGACCCGGGTGACGATGCCGGTGAGGCGATTGCGGGCCGAGGAGGAGCGGGTGGTGCCCGGCTGCGGCGCCGGGTGCAGCTCCGTGGCGACCCGGGCCAGGTCGGCGCCGTCGACCTGCGCCGGGCCGGAGTCCCGATTCGCCGCCAGGCGGTCGCTGTCGATCCAGCGGCGGACGGTGTCGTCGCTCACGCCGAGCAGCGCAGCAGCCTCGGCGATCCGGTAGGAGGTGGGCACGCGGCGACGGTACGTCGCTACCGAACACCCCGGGAGCCGGGCGTCGTTTGTCGATCTCGGGGGCCGGGCAGTCGGCGTCGGTGAGTGCCAGTACCGCACAGAGCCCCGCCGACCCGACGACCCGGGCGGGGGGCTCGGCGTCCGTGCGCACCCGGCGAATCCGCGAGACGGCCCGGGACGTCCTCGGCTTCACCGAGTTCCGGCCCGGCCAGGAGGCGGCGATGCAGGCGGTCGCCGCGGGTCGGGACACCCTCGCCGTGCTGCCCTCGGGAGCCGGGAAGTCCGCCGTCTACACCGTGGCCGGGCTGCTGCTGGACGGCCCGGTCGTGATCGTCTCGCCCCTCATCGCGCTGCAGCTTGACCAGGTGCAGCGGCTGGAGGAGCTGGGCGAGGAGCAGGTGGGCAGGGCGGCCGTGCTGAACTCCGAACTCTCGGCGCTCGAGCACCAGGCCGTACTGGACGGCATGCGTGACGGAACGGTCCGCTACTGCTTCCTCGCCCCCGAGCAGCTGGCCAAGCCCGAGGTGGTCGAGGCGATCCGCACCGCGGCGCCGGCCCTGTTCGTCGTCGACGAGGCGCACTGCGTCTCCGCCTGGGGGCACGACTTCCGCCCGGACTACCTGCGCCTCGGCGGGGTCGTGCAGCAGCTGGACCACCCGACCGTGCTCGCGCTGACCGCCACCGCCGCTCCCCCGGTGCGCGCGGAGATCGTCGAGCGGCTGGAGATGGCCGACCCCCAGATCGTCGTCGCCGGCTTCGACCGGCCGGAGATCCGGCTGGAGGTCGAGCAGCACGCCGACGCGCACGCCAAGCACACCGCCGTCCTCGACCGGGTGACCGAGCTGAGCCGGCAGGGCACCGGGATCCTCTACAGCGCCACCCGCAGGGGCACCGAGGAGCTCGCCGAGGCCCTCGCCGAGCGCGGGCTGCGCGCCCGGGCCTATCACGCGGGGCTGAAGAAGAGCGACCGCGAGGACGTGCAGCGGGCGTTCATGGACGACGAGCTGGACGTCGTCGTCGCGACGACCGCCTTCGGCATGGGCATCGACAAGCCGGAGACCCGGTTCGTCGTGCACGCCGAGCCCGCCGACTCGATCGACAGCTACTACCAGGAGATCGGCCGGGCCGGGCGGGACGGCGAGCCGGCGATCGCCGTCCTCGTGTACCGGCAGGAGGACCTCGGCCTGCGCCGGTTCTTCGCCGCCGGCGCCCCGGCGGAGGAGGAGCTGCAGCAGGTCGCCGGGCTGGTGCAGGGCGGCGACGCCGCCGGCATGGACGGCGTGGACGTGACGGAGCTGCGGGAGGAGACCGGCCGGGCCGCGACGCCGCTGGTACGCGACCTGAACCTGCTGGAGCAGGCCGGCGCGGTGGTGCTGGACGACGACGGGACGGCGTCCCCCGCACCTGACGCTCCCCCGCCCGGAGCCGCCGCCGCGGCCGCCCGGGAGCTGGCCGAGCAGCACCAGCGGGTCGACGAGAGTCGGATCGAGATGATGCGCGGCTACGCCGAGACCACCGGCTGTCGGCGCCAGTTCCTGCTGGGCTACTTCGGTGAGCAGCTGGAGCAGCCGTGCGGCAACTGCGACACCTGCAGCGCGGGGACGGCGACCGAGCAGCAGGTCGACGGCAGCGACCACCCGTTTCCGGTCGACACCGCGGTGGAGCACACCGAGTGGGGGCCGGGGGTGGTGATGCGGCACGAGGACGACCGGGTCGTCGTCCTGTTCGAGGAGGTCGGCTACAAGACCCTGGCCCTGCAGGCCGTGCTCGACAACGACCTGCTCCGCCCGCGCACCGGCGCCTGACCGGGCCGTTCGACCTGCGGGCTCCCGCAGCAGCAGTGATCATCGAGTCGGACCGGGCCGCTGGAGCCCGGCCGGGAGGAGTGCGCGCGTGAAGGTGCTGGGCGTCAACGCCATCTACCACGATCCGGCGGCAGCCCTGATCGTGGACGGGAAGGTCGTCGCCGCGGCCGAGGAGGAGCGGTTCAGCCGGCGCAAGCACGGTAAGCGGCCGCTGCCCTGGAGCGCCTGGGAGCTGCCCGAGCTGTCGGCGGCCTGGTGCCTGGCGGAGGCCGGCATCCACCCCGACGAGCTGGACGCCGTCGCCTACTCCTTCGATCCGGCGTTGATGGGCACCCCGGAGGAGTCCGGGCTGTTCGACGACGGCGACGTCATGCGGAAGATGTACGCCGAGAAGGCACCGGAGTTCCTGGCGCACGCGCTGCCCGGGCTGGACCCGGCGAAGGTCCGCTACGTCAAACACCACGTCGCGCACGCGGCGTCCGCCGGGCTGGCCGCCCCGACCCCGAGCAACTCGGTGCTGGTCCTCGACGGTCGCGGCGAGGCGCACAGCCACCTGGCCGGCCGCTACGTCGACGGCCAGCTCGAGGTGCTCGCCGGTCAGGCCCTGCCGCACTCCCTCGGCCTGCTCTACGAGGACCTCACCGACCACCTCGGCTTCCTGCGCAGCTCCGACGAGTTCAAGGTCATGGCGATGGCCTCCTACGGGAAGCCGCGCTTCGCCGCCGAGCTCACCGACCTGGTCCGGGCCACCGGGGACGGCGGCTTCCGCACCGAGAAGATCGACTTCACCGAGTTCGCGCCGCGATTGGGCAAGGGCGACACCTGGACCGAGGACCACACCGACCTCGCCGCCAGCGTGCAGCAGCGACTCGAGGAGGTGCTGCTGGACCTGGTGCGCTGGCTGCACGAGCAGACCGGCGACCGGGTGCTCACCCTCGCCGGCGGCACCGCGCTGAACTGCGTGGCCAACACCCGGATCGCCGCCGAGGGCCCGTTCGAGTCGGTCTGGGTGCAGCCCGCGGCCGGTGACGCCGGGACGGCGCTGGGCAGCGCGCTGCACGTGGCCCGGGTGCTCGGCGACGAGACCGAGCCGATGTCCGGCGCCGACCTCGGCCGCAGCTGGAGCGACGAGGAGATCGAGCACGTCCTCACCACCGCGTCGATCGACTACGAGCGGCCCCGCGACGTCGCCGACGCCGTCGCCGCCGTGCTGGCCGACAACGGCATCGTCGCCTGGTTCCAGGGGCGCAGCGAGTTCGGTCCGCGCGCGCTGGGTCACCGCTCGCTGCTGGCGCACCCGGGCTACGAGGCGAACCTGGAGCGGATGAACGACGTCAAGGGCCGGGAGCAGTTCCGCCCGGTCGCGCCGATGGTGCTCGCCGAGCGGGCGAGCGAGATCTTCAGCCGCGGCCCCATCCCCTCGCCGAACATGCTCTTCGTGCACGACGTCGCGACCGAGTGGCGCGACCGCATCCCCACGGTCACCCACGTCGACGGGACGGCGCGGATCCAGACCGTCGACCGGGCCGACGAGCCGCTGGTCGCCCGGATGCTGGAGTGCTTCGAGCAGCGCACCGGGCTGCCGATCGTCGTCAACACCAGCCTGAACACCGCCGGCCGGCCGATGGTCGACGACCCGCGGGACGCCCTGGAGTGCTTCGGCTCGGCTCCGGTGGACCTGCTGGCCATCGGGCCCTTCGTCGTCCGCCGGCCGAAGGCGACGCCGCGCCCGGCGTGAGCCGCGGCCCGACGGGGGTGTTTTCCGCAGTTAGGTGGTGGGCAATCCGGGTGTGACCGCTGAGAACTGGCGGCCGCATCCACCTGGAGGACCCACCGTGTCCACTGCAGACCTTCCCGGCGCCGGCCACCGGGGCATGACCTGGCCCCAGCAGCTCGCCCTGGCCTTCGGCGTCATCTACGCGCTTATCGGCATCATCGGCTTCTTCATCACCGGTTTCGGCGACTTCTTCGGCAACGCCAATGGAATGACGATGCAGCACGACGAGACGCTGCTCGGGTTCATGATCAACCCGATGCACAACGTCGTGCACCTCCTGATCGGGGTCGCCGGCATCGCGCTGTCCCGCACCCTGTCCGGTGCGCGCACCTACGGCTGGCTGCTCGCGGTCGGCTACGGCGCGGCCTTCGTCTACGGGCTCATCGCGATCGGCAAGGACTGGGACTTCCTCAACCTCAACTGGGCGGACAACATCCTGCACCTGGTGACGGCGCTGGTCGGCCTGGCCATCGCACTGGGCAAGGTGAAGACCGTCGCCACCGAACGAGGCGCCGACCACTCGCTGCGCCCGGAGCGCTGATCCCGCACCGCTCGACGACCGCCCCGGACGCCGCTGGTGTCCGGGGCGGTCGCCCGCCCGGCCTGATCCCCGGACGCGCCGCACGTCGCTCCCGGCGCTAACGTCCGGGCATGGACTTCACCCTCTCCGCCAAGGCCGAGGACGTCAGTGGCCGGATGTGGGACTTCATGCGGGAGCAGGTCTTCCCCGCTGAGCCCGTCTACGAGGAGTGGCGCGCCGCGCGCGGCCACGACGACCACGCCCATCCGCCGATCCTGGAAGAGCTCAAGAAGGAGGCCCGCTCGCGTGGCCTGTGGAACCTCTTCCAGCACGAGCTGGCCGGGCTGAGCAACCTCGAGTACGCCTCCATCGCCGAGATCACCGGCTGGTCGCCGACGATCGCCCCCGAGGCGATCAACTGCGGCGCGCCGGACACCGGCAACATGGAGACCCTGATGCTCTTCGGCACCCCGGAGCAGAAGGAGCGCTGGCTCACTCCGCTGCTGGAGGGCGAGATCCGCTCGGGGTTCGCGATGACCGAGCCCGACGTCGCCAGCTCCGACGCCCGCAACATCCAGACCTCGATCGTGCGCGACGGCGACGAGTACGTGATCAACGGCCGCAAGTGGTGGACCAGCGGCGCGGCCGACGAGCGCTGCCAGATCTTCATCGTCATGGGCAAGACCGACCCCGAGGGCGCACCGCACCGCCAGCAGTCGATGGTCCTGGTGCCGCGGGACACCCCGGGCCTGGAGATCGTCCGGCACCTGCCCGTCTTCGGGTACCAGGACCAGCACGGGCACTCGGAGCTGCGGTTCACCGACGTCCGGGTGCCGGTGACCAACCTCCTCTCCGGCGAGGGCGACGGGTTCATGATCGCCCAGGCCCGGCTGGGCCCCGGTCGCATCCACCACTGCATGCGAGCCATCGGCATGGCCGAGCGCGCGCTCGCACTGATGGTGGAGCGGACGAAGTCCCGGGTCGCGTTCGGCCGCCCGCTCGCCGAGCAGGGCACGGTGCGGGAGTCGATCGCGCTCTCCCGGATCGAGATCGACCAGGCCCGGCTCTACGTGCTGAAGACCGCGGACCTGATCGACCGGTTCGGCGCCAAGGGCGCGCGCACCGAGATCTCTGCGATCAAGGTCGCCGCCCCCCGGGTCGCGCTCGACGTCATCGATCGCGCCATCCAGGTGCACGGCGGCGCCGGGGTCAGCGACGACACCGTGCTCGCCCGCTTCTACGCCAGCGCCCGCACGCTGCGCATCGTCGACGGCCCGGACGCCGTGCACATCCGCGGGGTCGCCAAGGAAGAGCTCGCCCGGGAGCGTCCCTACAGCGCCTGAGGAGCTGGGCGCCTGAGGAGCTGGCCCGCCGGCACCGCCCGGCGGCCCGGCTCAGGGCGCCAGCGTGCCCCCCAACCCCCCGGCGGCCAGCTTGGCCATCAGCTGGGTGCGGTCCAGGCCGGCGGCGGCCAGTGCATCGCCGTCCCGGTCGGTGTCGATCTGGTCCGGCAGGTCCGCGGCGACCTTGTCCGCGGTGTCGTTGTCGCCCTCGGTGCGCAACACCTGGAGCAACTGCTCCTTGCTGATCTGCACGGCTCCTCCGTCTCCGATGCCCTCCGCTGTGCCCCCGGCCACACTGCCGCCTCGACGTCGCGCGCGCCAGCCGGTCACGATCTGATCTCGGAGGCACCCCTCCTGGCCGGCTCACCGCGTCATAGGGGGTGACGGGGGGAGACCGGTGAGAGACGACCACGAGGCAGCGTTCGAGGCGTTCGTCGCCGCGCGCTCGGACGACCTGCTGCGGGTCGGCTTCCTGCTGACCGCCGACCGGGGCCACGCCGAGGACCTGCTGCAGACCGCGCTGCTCAAGGTGTACCGGCACTGGGGCCGGATCTCCGGGCACAGCGGACCCGCGCATGGCCATGGTCGGCCTGAGCTTTCCCTGGGGCGCGTCGGTCGTCTGCGCGGCGCGCTACGGGTCGCACGCCGACGGCAGCACCGCGTCGGCGACGGCTCTCACTCCCGACGGGACGACGGTCACCACCATCCCGCTGGTCACCGGGTCCGGGACCACCGACCTGATCGGGGTCAGCGCGACCGCGCCCGCTGCACCAGGAAGCCGCCCACCCCCGCGAGCACGACGCCGAGCACGAGCTGCGCGATGCCGACGCCACTGCGGTGGCTGCTGAACCAGGTCACCGAGGAGACCAGCAGGACGACGGCGATCCCCAGCACGAGCAGGCCGACCAGCCGCTCGCGGCGGGCCAGCGGGCTGCCGGGCTCGGATGAGGTCATGCGCCCGACCCTACGGAACCGCTCAGATGCTGGCCGGGTACCGGGAGTGCTCGGGGAAGTTGCCGTAGAGCAGCTCGTTCTCCGGGCCCTGGGTGACCGCCTGCACCAGCAGCTCGCCGCCGACGAAGCAGCCCAGCCACGAGGCACCCCGACCGCCGAACGGCTCGGCCCGGTCACCGCGGGAACGCGGCTTGTTGATGCCGACCTTGAACGCCTGCACCTCGCGGGCCAGCCGCCGGGCCTTCTCCTCGTCGTCGCAGGCCAAGCTGGCGACCAGCGCGCCGTTGGAGGCGTTCATCTGGGCCAGCAGCTCGGCCTCGGAGTCCACGACCACGATGGTGTCGATCGGGCCGAACGGCTCGGAGTGCATCAGCGCGCTCGCGCCGCCGGGGGACAGCAGCGCGGCCGGCGCCACGTAGGCCGAGGTGTCCTGGCCGGTGATGAACCGCCCGTCGGAGTCCTTCCCCCGGTAGAGCGGGACGGCGCCGCGGTGGAGGGCGTCGTCCACCCGCCGGTGCAGCTCGTCGGCCTTGGCCGCGCTGATCACCGGCCCGAAGTCCAGGGTCGGCAGGTCGTCCCCGTCGGCCTCCACCGCCAGCGGGTGGCCGAAGCGCAGCGACTGCACCACGGGCAGGTAGGTGGCCAGGAACTCGTCGACCAGCTCCCGCTGGACGACGTAGCGCGGGTAGGCGGTGCAGCGCTGCTTGCCGTACTCGAAGCCCTTCTTCAGGTGCGCGGCCAGGCCGTCCCAGTCGGAGAACTCCCAGATCCCCCAGGCGTTGAGCCCTTCCTGCTCCAGCATGTGGCGCTTGCCGGTGTCCAGCAGGTTCGCGGCCACCTTGCCGCCGTTGGACCGGCCGCCGACGAAGGCCAGCGCACCGATCTCCGGCGAGCGCACCAGCACGCTGGACAGCTCGGCGCCACCACCGGAGAGCAGGGTGACCGGCAGACCCTCGCGGACCATCAGCGCGTGGGCCAGGGTCAGGCAGGCGGCCCCACCCTGGGACGGCGTCTTGGCCAGCACCGCGTTGCCCGCCAGCAGCTGCACCAGCTCGGCGTGCACCAGCACCGACATCGGGTAGTTCCAGCTGGCGATGTTGCTGACCGGCCCGTCCAGCGGCACGCGGTCCCCGAGCATGCTGTCGATCTCGTCGATGTACCAACGGACGCCGTCCAGCGCACGGTCGACGTCGGCGCACGCCAGCTTCCAGGGCTTGCCGATCTCCCAGGCAAGCAGGAGGGCGAGGTCGTCGCGGGCGGCGGCCATCGCGTCGACCGCG
This sequence comes from Modestobacter sp., assembly GCA_025966175.1. GTDB lineage: Bacteria > Actinomycetota > Actinomycetes > Mycobacteriales > Geodermatophilaceae > Modestobacter. The sequence continues at coordinate 12,745 of JAOPVN010000007.1, forward strand.
GCGGTGACCTTGGCCTTCCGCTCGGCCAGCGGCGTCTGCGCCCACTCCCGGTGCGCGGCGGCGGAGGCCAGGACAGCGTGCTGGGCCTCACCGGCGGACAGCCGGGGCAGCCCGATCAGCTTGGTGCCGTCGACCGGGCTGATCCCCGGCTCGGGATCGCCGTTGGGCCGCCAGGCCCCGTCGATCAGGTTGTGCAGGCGGTCGGTGCCGAACGCCTCGGGGGCGGTTTCGGCCGCCCGGCCGAGCACCGCGGCCCACTCGGTGCCGGGCTTCACGTGCAGGGCGGTGGGCGTCGGCTCACGCGTCGTCGTCGAGGCTGCCATGGAGACACACTGCCAGTCGTCTCGGTCGTCTGGTAGGTGACAGCGCTCACCTTCCGGAACCGACCGGTCCCGCCCGGCACGTACCGGGCGGGACCAGCGGCCGTGCCGGGTCAGTCCTGGGTGGTGTCGTCCGGGGCCCCGCCGCTGCGGCCGCCGTGGCCGCCGGAGTCCGTGCCGGTCACCGCGAAGTCCGCCCCCACCTGCACGATGAGGTGCTGGCCGTCCGTGGTGACGACGTGCGACTCGTAGACCCCGTCGGAGTCGCTCTCGGTGCGCTCGATCGTCGCGCCCGGGTACTTCGCCAGCACGGCCGCCTCGACCTGGGTCTTCGTGTCCCCGGTCAGCAGCTGCTCGTCGGAACGCTGCGGCTGCGAGGGATCACCACTGGGCTGGCTGGTCGACCCCTCCGTCCCGGTCGTCGTGGTGCTGTCGGCCGCGTTGGCGCTCAGCGTGCCGGCCAGGATTCCGCCGGCGACCAGTCCGGTGGCCACCAGACCCGCGCCACCGGCCCAGCGCTGCATCGTCGTCCTGCTGCTCATCGGTGCTCCTTCATCTCCGCCTCGTTCCGGGCGGCTGCAGAGGACGGTGCTGGCCGGCACTGAGGTGACCTGCGGCAGAGCCTGTGGGGCGTCTGTGAGCAGGACCGGGCCACGAGGTGGGTCCGCCGGAGCTGGCTGCCCTTGTCAGGCAAGTCCTTGCTTGCCTACTGTGGGCCCGTGGGCGACGTGTTCAAGGCCCTCGCCGACCCGACCCGGCGCGCCGTCCTCGACGAGCTGCAGGACCGGGACGGCCAGACGTTGTTCGAGCTGTGCACCCGGCTGGTCACCCGGCACGGCGTGGGCTCGAGCCGTCAGGCCGTCTCCCAGCACCTCGACGTCCTCGAGGACGCCGGGCTCGTCGTCCGGCGCCGCGAGGGCCGCTACACGTTCCTGCACCTGGACACCGCACCACTGCGGGCCATCGCCGAACGCTGGCCCACCGACGCACGACCCACCGACCCCGTGGAGGGACCCCCGTGAAGATCGCCATGACCAGCGTCCACGTCGACGACCAGGAGAGGGCGCTGCGCTTCTACACCGACGTCCTGGGGTTCGTGACCAAGAACGACATCCCGATGGGCGAGCACCGCTGGATCACCGTCGTCTCACCGCAGGACCCGGACGGCATGGAACTGGTGCTCGAGCCCAGCGACCACCCCGCCGTCGGACCGTTCAAGGCGGCACTGGTCGCCGACGGCATCCCGTTCACCGCCTTCCTCGTCGACGACGTGCGCGCGGAGGCCGAGCGGCTGAAGGCGGCCGGGGTGGCCTTCACCCAGGAACCGGTGCAGATGGGCCCGGCGACCACCGCCGTCCTGGACGACACCTGCGGCAACCTGATCCAGATCGCCAGCATGTGAGCCCCGAGCAGGTCAGCGCGGGCAGGTGGGTTCAGGTCAGGTGGGTTCAGGGCAGCCGAAGCTCGGCCGCCGTCCAGGCGGCGTCGGATCCCGGCGCCGGGGTGTAGCGGACGACGTACTGCGTCTCCCGCAGCAGCGCCCGCATCTCCGGCAGCCCGCCGCTCAGCGCCCCACCGGCCCGGGCCTGCACCAGTGCGTTGCCCAGCGCGGCGGCCTCCACCGGCCCGGCCACCACGGGGAGCCCGCAGGCGTCAGCCGTCAGCTGGCACAGCAGCGCGTTGCGGGCACCGCCGCCCACGAGGTGGACGACGTCCACCGGCTGCCCGGAGAGCTCCGCCGCCCGGCGAACCGTGCGGCGGTAGGCCCGCGCCAGGCTGTCCAGGATGCAGCGCACGGTGGCCGCCTGGCTCTGCGGCACGGTCTGCCCGGTCTCCCGGCAGATCTCCGCGATCCGGGACGGCATGTCCCCCGGCGGCAGGAACCGGGCGTCGTCGCAGTCGACGACGGCGGCGAAGGCCGGCTCCCGGCCGGCGGCGTGCAGCAGTGGGGGGAGGTCGGCGGGCAGCCCGGCCGCCTGCCAGGTGCGCAGCGACTCCTGCAGCAGCCACAGGCCCATGACGTTGCGCAGGTAGCGGACCGTTCCGTCCACCCCGAGCTCGTTGGTGAAGCCGGCCCGCCGGCTGGCCTCGGTGAGCACCGGCTTCTCCAGCTCGACCCCGACCAGCGACCAGGTGCCGCACGAGACGTAGGCGAACCGCTCGGACGCCGCCGGCACGCCGACGACCGCGGAGGCGGTGTCGTGCGAACCGACCGCGGTCACCGGCACCGGTCCGGCCAGCCCGGTCTCGGCCAGCACCTCGACGGTCAGCTCGCCCAGCCGGTCGCCGGGCTGGGTGAGCGGGGGGAACAGCCCCCGCGGCAGACCGAGCCGCTCGATCAGCTCCTCCGACCACTGCCGGGTCGCAGCATCCAGCAACCCGGTGGTCGAGGCGTTGGTGACCTCGGCGCCCACGGCGCCGGTGAGCCAGTACGCCAGCAGGTCCGGGATCAGCAGGGCCCGCTCGGCCGCGGCGAACCCGGGCTTCCCCCGCATCGCGGCCAACTGGAAGACGGTGTTGAACGGCAGGTGCTGCAGGCCACTGATCCGGTACAGCTCCTCGGCGGACACCAGGGTGTGCACGTCCGGGACGGCGGTGGCGTGCCGGGGGTCCCGGTAGTGCACCGGGTTGCCGAGCAGGTCGCCGTCGGCGTCCAGCAGCCCGACGTCGACCGCCCAGCTGTCGATGCCGACGCCGTCCAGCCGACCGCCGTCCCGGCCGGCGGCCCGCAGCCCGTCGAGCACCCCGCCGTAGAGGGCCAGCACGTCCCAGTACAGCGTGCCGGCCACCCGCACCGGCCGGTTGGCGAAGCGGTTGACCTCCCGCAGCTCGAGCAGCTGCGGGCCGATCCGCGCCGCCATCACCCGCCCGCTGGAGGCGCCGAGGTCGACGGCGGCGAGCATCAGCTCGCTCATCGCCGTCCCCGTTCCGCCAACATGGCCATTTTGGCGGACCCGGTCACCGGAGGAAGGCGGCCGCGACGCCGGCGTCGACCGGCACGTGCAGCCCCGTGGTGTGCGACAGCTCGCCACCGGTCAGCACGAAGACGGCGTTGGCGACGTGCTCGGGCAGCACCTCACGGCCCAGCAGGGTGCGCTTGGCGTAGAACGCGCCCAGCTCCTCCTCCTTGACCCCGTAGACCGCGGCGCGCTGGGCGCCCCAGCCGCCGGCGAAGATCCCCGAGCCGCGGACGACGCCGTCGGGGTTGACCCCGTTGACCCGGATCTGGTGCGGGCCGAGCTCGGCGGCCAGCAGCCGCACCTGGTGCGCCTGGTCGGCCTTGACCGCGGAGTAGGCGATGTTGTTCGGGCCGGCGAAGACGGAGTTCTTGCTGGAGATGTAGACGACGTCGCCGCCCATCCCCTGG
>JAOPVN010000014.1 GCA_025966175.1 Modestobacter sp.
AGGCAGGCGAGAACCTGGCTGGCGAACGCCTCGTTGAGCTCGATGAGGTCCAGGTCCGAGAGCTTCAGGCCGGTCTGCTCGAGCACCTTGGCCGTCGCCGGCACCGGGCCGATGCCCATCGTCTCCGGGGGCACGCCGGCCACCGCCCAGCCGGCCAGCCGGACGAACGGCTCCCAGCCGCGGCGGTCGGCCTCGGCCCGGGTGGTGACGATGCAGACCGCGGCGCCGTCGTTCTGACCCGAGGCGTTGCCGGCGGTCACCGTGGCCTCGGGGTCGACCTTGCCCATGACCGGGCGCAGCTTGGCCAGGTCCTCCATCGTGGTGTCCGGGCGCGGGTGCTCGTCCTCGGTGATCACGCGGGCCGGCGTCTTCCGGGTGGCCGGCACCTCGACCCCGATGATCTCGTCCGTGAAGCGGCCCGCGCGGATCGCGGCCCCGGCTGCCTGCTGCGAGCGCAGCGCCCAGGCGTCCTGCTCCAGCCGGTCGATCTTGTACTCGCGGCGCACGTTCTCCGCCGTCTCCAGCATGCCGCCGGGCACCGGGTGGTGGATGCCGCCGGCGGTCTCCCGGGCGCGAGCCAACCGGTCGTGCAGCATGACGCCGTCGCCCTTGGCGCCGGTCCGCAGACCCAGCGCGTAGTGCTCGACGTTGCTCATCGACTCGACGCCGCCGGCCACGACGACCGTCCCGGCGCCGGCGGCGACCTGCATGGCGGCGTAGATGACCGCCTGCAGGCCCGAGCCGCAGCGCCGGTCGATCTGCAGGCCGGGGACCTGCACGCCCAGGCCGGCGTCGAGTGCGGCGATCCGGCCGATCGCCGGGTTCTCCCCGCTGGGGCTGCAGTTGCCGAGGATGACGTCGTCCACCTCGCCCTCACCGAGGCCGGTGCGCTCGACCAGGCCGCGCAGGGCGGCGGCGGCCAGCTCGTTGGCGGACAGCCCGGCGAAGACCCCACCGAAGCGGCCGACGGGGGTGCGGAGCGGAGAGCAGATGACGACGTCGTCCATGCCCCCAACTCTGCCACCGCTTCCCCGCTCGGGCGCAGCGGCGCCGACCGCTGGGCGGAAGCCGGGGTTCTCCCGGGACACGACGACGCCCCTCCCGGCAAGGCCGGTAGGGGCGTCGCGGAGGTCAACCGGGGATCAGACGTCCTCGGCGCAGTAGACGTGACCGTCCTTGGCGTTGTCCGACCCGTACCAGAGCACCGAGGTGGCGTTCGCGAAGTCGAGGCACAGCTCCTGGACGCTCGTGGCGTCGAACTCCTCACCGGTCATGTCGGCGTCGGTGCCGACGATCTTGGCCTGAGCAGTGTCGTCGTTGCAGTCGACCGTCTGGAAGCTGGTGCCGTCGGGCTTGATGCAGTCGCCGACCTCGGGGTCACCGCCACCGAGGAAGCTGCTCAGCCCGCCGAGGACGACGATCAGCGCGACGATGCCCCCGACGATCGGCAGCCACTTGCGCTTGGGCTTCTCCGGCTTCTCCGGCTGCTGTGCCTGGCCGAAAGCCGGCGCCCCGGCCGGCGGCTGCACCGCACCCCACGGTTGCTGCCCCGGGTACGGCTGACCGGCCGGCGGCTGCGCCGCACCCCACGGCTGCTGCGGCGGCTCCTGCCCGGGCTGGGGCTGACCGGCCGGCGGCTGCTGCCCCCAGTTGGCGGGCGGACCCGACTGGCTGGGGTCCTGCTCGGGCGGCTGCGGGCCACCGGCACCGGGGGTGCTCACATCGATCTCCTGATCTCGCGGCATGTGGTCGGGCCGATCTTGGACCATTGCGCTCAGCAACCGCACTGTTTGCACACAGTCGGCGCGTCACATGCCCGGGTCGAGCCGCTGCGGATCGGCTCGCGGGCCGGGGCCCGGCTGCCCGCCCAGCACGCCTCCGGCGGCGAGGTCCTGTTCGCTGCCCTGGACCCCACCGAGCTCGCCCGCCGGTTCGCCGAGCAGGGCAGACCGAGGACGGGATCGGCGCCGTCGACGTTCCCGTGCGGGACGGCGACGGCGCGCCGATCGCGGCGTCGGCCGTCTCGCTGCCGCTGATGCGACTGACCCGCGACCGGGTTACCGGGCTCGCCGCCGCGCTGCGCCGGTCGGCGGCGGCGATCAGCGCCCTGGTGGGCTGATCGCCCTCAGTCCTTCGGCTCGGCCATCGTGCGGTGCGCCTCCGCCTTGAACGCGTCCGGCAGCACCTTGTTGGCCACACCCTGCACCTTGGTCTTGACCGAGCCGGCCGTCAGCTTCTTCTCCCCGGACATGAGCGCCTCGAAGCCCTGCGCCGCCACCTGGGCCGGGTCGTCCTTGCTGCCCTGTCCGACCGGGGTGTCATCCATGTCGGCGCGGTGGAAGAAGTCGGTGTCCGTGGGGCCGGGCATCAGTGACGTGATCGTCACCGCAGAGTCCTTGAGCTCGTTCTGCACCGCCTCGGTGAGTGACTGCAGGTAGGACTTGGAGGCGTTGTAGACCGCCTGGAAGGACCCGGGCATCGTCGAGGCGATCGACGAGGTGACCAGCACCCGGCCCTCGTCGCGTCCGGTCATCTCGACCAGGACCAGCTTCAGCAGCGCGGTCGTGGAAACCACGTTGAGCTGCAGGATCTCCAGCTCGTCGGCCCAGTCGGTGTCGATGAAGGCGCCCCCGCGGCCGACCCCGGCGTTGAGCGCGGCAGCATCCAGCGGACGACGCAGCGCCTGGACCCGCGTCCACAACTGCTGGGTGCCCTCGGGGGTCCGCAGGTCGGCCTGGACGGCGATCACCTCGGCCCCCTCCGCGCGCAGGGTGGCGGCTGCGTTCTCGATGCCGGCGTCCTCGGCGTTGACGACCAGGTCGAACCCGTGCTGGGCGAACTGTCCGGCGAGCTCGAACCCGATCCCGCTGGAGGCGCCGGTGACCAGGGCGAGTGGCTTGATGTCAGTCATGTCGCCCGTCTACCCACCGCCGGCCGCGCCCTCACACGGGCCTCTCGGCGGCGGATGGCGCGCTTCTGCGCCGTCGCGTGGAGCCCGATGGTCGGTTCGTCGAGGAGCAGCACCCGCGGGCGGTGCAGCAGTGCGGCCGGCATCCCGGCCTTCATCCGCTCGCCCAGCGACACGGTGTGCACCGGCTTGCGCACCGGGTCGCCGACCTGCAAGTGGTGGCGGTTGCCGCGGTAGCTCCACCCTGCGCCGTCGGCCGCCAGCCCATCACCGACAGCCCGACCCAGCCCTGCTCACAGTCAGCACAGCTATCCGGCGGCAGACCTCTCCCCGGAGAGAGCCGACGCAGTTCGGCGGCGTCGGGCGGGCGCGGGCCGCCGACGCTCCCGGGCCTCGTCGGCGAGCTGTCGGGCGGAGACGAGCACAGCGGACTCGATCATCGGAGCGGTCATCGACGGACCTCTTCCCCTGGGGCAGCCGGTGGCCGGCGGCCGGTCGGGGCCGCACCCGGGGGCAAGGGGTGCGACCTCTCCCGAGGGTGACAGTCCCCCCTGACAGTTTCCTGACTGCCGGGGACGAGACTCGTCGGCGTGACGGAGGACGTGGTGATCTGCTCGGCCAAGGGCTGCCGGGAGCCGGCCGGCTACGCGCTGGTCTGGAACAACCCGAAGGTGCACACGCCCGACCGGGAGAAGGTCTGGACGGCGTGCGAGGAGCACCGCGAGTCGCTGTCCCACCACCTTGCGATCCGGTCGTTCCTGCGCCGCGTGGAGCCCCTGGAACCCGGTCGGTAGGTTCTCCGGTGCACACGGGAGCCCGGGCGCGGGCTGAGATGGCGGACGCCCCCCGCCGACCGTCCACACCTGATCCGGTTCATGCCGGCGGAGGGAGCTGCCCGATGCTCGCCGCACGTTTCCACGGGGCCGGCCGGCCACTGGCCCTCGACGACGTCCCCGTTCCGGAGCCCGGA
>JAOPVN010000045.1 GCA_025966175.1 Modestobacter sp.
GTGAAGATCGCCGTCGTGGTGAGGATCTGCCAGGTGTCCGGCGAGGAGAAGAACTCCCTGTAGTTCCCGAGCCCGACCGGCGTCGCGACCTTCGCACCCAGCGTCCAGTTCAGCGTCGAGTAGTAGATGTTCGACAGCAGCGGCCGGTAGGTGAACAGCGCGATGAGCAGCAGGTTCGGTGTGGCGAACGCCAGGAACACCAGGTAGTCGCGTCGGTTGCGAGCACTGAGGCCGCGACGGCGGGCGAGGGCGCGGGGTGCCGGCGGGGTACCGGGCGACGCGCCGGGCGCTGCCGTCGACGGCGCCGTCACCGACGCCATGACGTCTCCAGATCCACCCGGGAGCGCTCCCCTCTCAGCACCGGGGACGTCCCGGCCGACCGGAGAGCAGCGTGGCGGCAGGTGGGTACCGCCGGGCCGCGATCAGGTGTCCGCCCGCCGAACTCCTGACGGCCAGTTCGTGCGTCATCCAGTGCATCCTTCGGGCGGCCAGCGCCTCGTCGCGCGTCTCCACGGCGGGAACATAGCCGCCTCGGAGTGACCCGGCTCATGCACGTGCTGTGCGAGATGCGGTTGTGTCCCGGTGTCGTCCGCCACCTCGGGTGACCGCCCGCGCCCGGGCGACCTACCGTCATCCCATGACCGCGCTCGCCTCCACCGTCCGGTTGACCCAGTACGCGCACGGCGGCGGCTGCGCCTGCAAGATCCCCCCGGGTGAGCTCGAGGCGGTCGTCGCGGGGCTCACGCACACCGGCCCGCGGGACCCGGCGGCCGAGCTCGTCGTCGGTCTGGACGACGGGGACGACGCCGCCGTGGTCCGCATCCCCGGCGGCCAGGGGCTGGTGCTCACCACCGACTTCTTCACCCCGGTCGTCGACGACGCCTACACGTTCGGCCGGATCGCCGCGGCCAACGCGCTGTCCGACGTCTACGCCATGGGCGGCACCCCGGTGGTGGCGGTGAACCTGCTCGGCTGGCCGCGCGACGTGCTGCCGGCCGAGCTCGCTGCCGAGGTGCTGCGCGGCGGCCTCGAGGTGGCCCACGAGGCCGGCTGCCACGTCGGCGGCGGGCACTCCATCGACGACCCGGAGCCCAAGTACGGCATGGCGGTGACCGGCCTGGTCGAGATCGACCGGCTGATCCGCAACGACGCCGCGGTCGCCGGGACGGCGCTGTCGCTGACCAAACCGCTGGGCGTCGGGGTGCTCAACAGCCGGCACAAGAACACCGGCGAGGTGTCGGCGGAGGCGGTCGCGTCGATGACCGCGCTGAACGCCGAGGCCTCCCGGGCGGCGCTGGCCGCGGGGATCCGGGCGGGCACCGACGTCACCGGCTTCGGCCTGCTCGGCCACCTCTACAAGATGGCCCGGGCCAGTGGGGTGACCGCGGTGGTCGACGCCGCCGCCGTCCCCTATCTGGCCGGTGCCCGGCAGGCGCTGGCCGACGGCTGGGTCTCCGGCGGCACCCGCCGGAACCTGGACTGGGTGCGCCCGCACACCGACCTGTCGGCGGTGTCGGAGGACGAGGCGCTGCTGCTGGCCGACGCGCAGACCTCCGGTGGGCTGCTGCTGGCCGGTGAGGTGCCGGGCGCCCCGGTGATCGGTGAGTTCGTGCCCCGCCAGGAGCACGTCGTCGTCGTGCGGTGAGGGCGGGCCCTCCGTTACCTTGCGGAGATGCTCGCTGCCTTCGTCTCGAAGCCCGCCCCGGACGACCCGCTCTCCGTACTGGAGGTCGGCGACCGACCCGAGCCCGAGGTGCCCGACGGCTGGACGACGATCACCGTCAAGGCCGCCTCGCTCAACCACCACGACCTGTTCAGCCTGCGCGGCGTCGGGCTGCCGGCCGAACGGATGCCGATGATCCTGGGCTGTGACGCCGCCGGCCTGGACGAGGACGGCAACGAGGTCGTCGTGCACGCCGTCATCTCCTCGCCCGGCTGGACCGGTGACGAGACGATGGACCCCAAGCGCTCGCTGCTCTCCGAGGTGCACCAGGGCACGCTGGCGGCGAAGGTCGCCGTCCCCAGGCGCAACGTCGTCCCCAAGCCCGCCGAGCTGTCCTTCGCCGAGGCTGCCTGCCTGCCCACCGCCTGGCTGACCGCCTACCGGATGCTGTTCGTCCGCTCCGGGCTGCGGCCTGGCTCGACGGTGCTGGTCCAGGGCGCCAGCGGTGGCGTGGCGACGGCGCTGATCCAGCTGGGCAGTGCCGCCGGGTACCGGATGTGGGTGACGGGGCGCAGCGAGGAGAAGCGGGCTGCGGCGCTCGCGCTCGGCGCGGACCAGGCGTTCGAGTCCGGCGCCCGGCTGCCCGAGCGGGTGGACGGGGTCATGGAGACCGTCGGTGAGGCCACCTGGTCGCACAGCATCAAGTCGCTCAAGCCGGGCGGCGTCGTCGTCACCTGCGGTGCCACCACCGGCTTCAACCCGGGTGCGGAGCTGAACCGGGTCTTCTTCACCCAGCTCTCGGTGATCGGCTCGACGATGGGCACCCGCGACGAGCTCGACGACCTGATCCAGATGTGCCGGATCACCGGCGTGCGGCCGCAGATCGACGTCGAGCTGCCGCTGAGCCGGGCTCGGGAGGGCTTCGAGCGGATGCTCGAGGGTCGCACCGCCGGGAAGATCGTCTTCACCCTGTGAGCACCCCGTCGACGCCGGTGGATCGGGTCCTCGCCGACCTGCACGCCGGCGGCGTCGACGCCGAGGTCCGCCGCTTCGACCAGTCGGTGCCGACGGCGGCGGCCGCGGCGCACGCACTCGGGGTCGACGTCGCGGCGATCGCCAACAGCCTGGTCTTCGACGCCGACGGTGCGCCGCTGCTGGTGCTCACCAGCGGAGCCCACCGGGTGGACACCGCGAAGGTGGCCGCCCTGGTCGGCGCGCAGCGGGTGCGGCGGGCCAGCGCGGAGTTCGTGCTGACCGCGACCGGGCAGGAGGTCGGCGGCGTGGCGCCGGTCGGGCACCCGGCGCCGCTGCGGACGGTGGTGGACGTCGACCTGGCCGCGCACCCGCGCGTGTGGGCCGGCGGCGGGGACCACGCGACGATGATCGGCCTGAGCTACCCGGAGCTGGTGCGGGTCAGCGGCGGCCAGGAGGCGGCGGTCGCCTGATCAGCCCGGCACCCGGGTCCGCAGCAGCGCCAGGGCGGCGACGGCGGCCAGCGCGGCGGCGATCGCGGCGCCGGCGAAGACGGTGTGCAGCTGGGTCAGCACGGCGGCCTCGGTCGCCCGGTCGTAGACCGCGCAGTTCGTCGGGGTCTGCGGGCAGAGCTCGAACGGCGACCCGATCCCCGCGACCTCCGCGGTGAACCGGCGCAGCGCCACGGCGGTCAGCAGGGCGAGCCCGACGAGCATGCCGATGGTGCGGGCGACGACGGCCAGCGCGCTCGCGCTGCCGTGCACCGACGCGGGGGTGACGGCGAGCAGGACGGCGTTGACCGGCGCGACCACCAGACCGAGACCGAGCCCCGCGGCGACCAGGACGACGGTGGCCCCGAAGCCGTCCAGCGCCTGATCCCCCCAGCCGCTCATGAGGGCCAGCGCGAGCGCGGTCAGGGCTGCACCGGCCGCGGCGACGAACCGTGGCGGGACGGCGCGGCACAGCCAGCCGCCGGCGACCGCACCGACCGGGACGGCGACCAGCAACCGCACGAGGACCAGCGCCGCCCCCAGCTGGTCCCCGGGTGTTGTGGTGGACCGGGCGAACAGCGGCACGTCGACCAGGGCGGCGACCAGCGCGGCGCCGATCAGCAGATTGACCAGCAGCGCGCCCCAGGCCCCGACCGGGCGCAGCGCCGCCAGTGGGAGCACGGGGTCCGGCGTCCGGCGCTCCCACAGCACGAATGCCACGGCGGCCAGGGCGGCGACCGGGAGCAACACGGCCCCGTGGGCGA
>JAOPVN010000065.1 GCA_025966175.1 Modestobacter sp.
TTCCGCCGCTTCGGCTCGGCCCGCAGCCTCTACAACTTCCACGTCGACAACGCTTCGGCGTACTGAGGGAGACCGCCATGAACCCCGCCCTGCGCGAGTCGGCGACCTTCGACCGCGGCACCATCGCCGAGATCCAGCGGGCCGCCGAGACCGGCATCTACGACATCCGCGGCGGCGGCGCCAAGCGCAAGGTGCCGCACTTCGACGACCTGCTCTTCCTCGGGGCGAGCATGTCGAGGTACCCGCTGGAGGGCTACCGGGAGCGCTGCGACACCGACGTCGTCCTCGGCGACCGCAACGCCACGTACCCGCTGCACCTGTCCACCCCGGTGACCATCGCCGGGATGAGCTTCGGCGCGCTGTCCGGCCGGGCCAAGGAGGCCCTCGGCCGCGGCGCCAGCGAGGTCAACACCTCCACCACCACCGGCGACGGCGGGATGACGACGGAGGAGCGCGGCCAGTCCAAGCACCTCGTCTACCAGTACCTGCCCTCCCGCTACGGGATGAACCCCGACGACCTGCGCCGGGCCGACGCCATCGAGGTCGTGCTCGGCCAGGGTGCCAAGCCCGGGGGCGGCGGCATGCTGCTCGGGCAGAAGATCACCGAGCGGGTCGCCGGGATGCGCACCCTGCCGATCGGGGTCGACCAGCGAAGCGCCTGCCGGCACCCGGACTGGACCGGCCCGGACGACCTGGAGATCAAGATCCGGGAGCTGCGGGAGATCACCGACTGGGAGAAGCCGATCTACGTGAAGATCGGCGCCAGCCGCACCTACTACGACGTGAAGCTCGCCGCCAAGGCCGGCGCCGACGTCATCGTGCTCGACGGCATGCAGGGCGGCACTGCCGCCACCCAGGACGTCTTCATCGAGAACGTCGGCATCCCGACCCTGGCGGCGCTGCCGCAGGCGGTCCAGGCGCTGCAGGAGGAGGGGCTGCACCGGCAGGTCCAGCTCGTCGTCTCGGGCGGCATCCGCAACGGCGCGGACCTGGCCAAGTGCATGGCGCTGGGCGCCGACGCCGTCGCGATCGGCACCGCCGCGCTCATCGCCCTGGGCGACAACGCCCCGGCCCTGGACGACGAGTACCGCAAGCTCGGCTCCGCGGCCGGCTTCTATGACGACTGGCAGGCCGGCCGCGACCCGGCCGGCATCACCACCCAGGACGACGAGCTGGCCTCCCGGCTGGACCCGGTGCAGGGCGGCCGGCGGCTGGCCAACTTCATTCGGGTGATGACGATGGAGGCACAGATCATCGCCCGGGCCTGCGGCAAGGCCCATCTGCACCACCTGGAGCCCGAGGACCTGGTGGCGCTGACCATCGAGGCCGCCGCGATGGCCCGGGTGCCGCTGGCCGGCACCAGCTGGATCCCGGGACAGGGGCTGTGACCGGCCCGGGGGGCGCCACGAGCACGGCCCAGGTCGTGATCGTCGGCGGCGGCCTGGAGGGCACCTCCATCGCCTGGTCGCTGGCGCAGCGGGGGATCACCGACGTCGTGGTCTGCGAGCGCGAGACGATCGGCTCCGGTGGGACCGGCAAGTCCAGCGGCGTGGTCCGCTGTCACTACGGCGTCTCGTCGCTGGCCGCGATGGCGAACAAGGGCCTGGAGCTGTTCGAGAACGCGGCCGACGTCCTGGGTGCGGACGTGGGGTTCCACCAGACCGGCTACGTCGTCGGCGTCGGCGAGCCCAACGTCGCCGCGCTGCGTGCCAGTCTCGCCGCCCAGCGGGCGGTGGGCGTGCAGACCGAGGAGATCGACCGCGACGAGGTCGCCCGGCTGTGGCCGACCGCGGAACTCTCCGACTTCGCGGCGTTCGGGTGGGAGGCCCGCGGCGGCCACGGCGACGCCTACCAGACCGCCCAGGCCTTCGCCGCGGCCGCGCGGCGCAGCGGGGTCCGCATCCGGCAGGGCACCCCGGTGACCGGCGTGCTCGTCGAGGGCGGCCGGGTGACCGGGGTGCGGCTGGCCGACGGGTCGACGATCTCCACCGGGACGGTCGTCGTCGCCGCCGGGCCGTGGTCGGTCCCGCTGCTCGCCGAGCACGGGATCGAGCTGCCCATCACGGTGCACCGCGAGGCGATCGTGCTGCTGGAACCCGGGATCGAGCTCGGCCCGGTCCCGGTGTTCTCCGACCTGGTCTCCCTGCAGTACATCCGCCCGGAAGGCCACGGCCAGCTGCTGTTCGGCAACAGCGACCTGGCCGTCCTGGAGCCGGCCGACCCCGACCGGTACGCCAACCGGGCCGCGGAGGACTTCCTGGAGATGGCAGTCGGGAAGATCGCCCACCGCTTCCCGGGCCTGGACCAGGCAGCCGTCTCCAGCACCTATGCCGGCTGTTACGACGTCACGCCGGACTTCAACCCGGTGATCTCGGAGACGCCGGTCGAGCAGTTGTTCGTCGCCGCCGGGTTCAGCGGGCACGGCTTCAAGATCTCGCCGGCCGTCGGGACCCTGGTCGCCGACCTCGTGGTCGACGGCAAGAGCTCGGACGCGAACGTCCCCGAGTCGGACTTCCGGCTCTCCCGGTTCGCCGAGGGGGACCTGCTGAGGAGCCCCTTCCCCTACGTGGGCGCGGGCGAGATGCGCTGACCGGAGGGGCCCACCGGGCTCAGCCGTTCGTGCGGACGTGTGCGGTGATCAGCTGCGCGGTCCGCTCGGCGGCGAGCTCGGGGATCCAGTGGTTCACGTCCTCGAGCACCTCCAGGGCGTAGGGCGCGTCCACGAACTCCCGGCTCGCCTCGGTGGCCGCCCGGCCGAGGAAGGCGTCGGCGGCACCCCACACGTGCAGCGTCGGCACCCGCACCACCCCGACCGGCGTGCGGGCGCTCAGCGGGAGCGCCCGGTACCAGTTCAGCGCCGCGGTCAGCGCCCCCGGCTCCCGCATCCGGTCGACGTACTCGTCGACCCGGTCGGCGGGCAGCCCGCCCTGCCGCAGCAGCCGCCGCAGCACCGCGCCGCGGCCGGCCAGCAGCACGCTCTCGGGCACCAGCGGCAGCTGGAAGAAGCCGATGTAGGACGAGCGGAGCGCCTGGTCGCTGTGCACCATCGCCTGGGTCATCGCCGCCGGGTGCGGCACCGAGAGCGCGGTCAGCGTGCGCACCCGCCACGGGTGCCAGGCCGCCAGCGCCCAGGCGACGACCCCGCCCCAGTCGTGCCCCACCACGTGCGCGTTCTGCAGGCCGGCGGCGTCCAGCAGCGCCAGGACGTCGTCCACCAGCCCGCGCAGGCGGTAGGCCGCCCGACCCTCGGGCCGGGCGCGGGGGGAGTAGCCGCGCTGGTCGGGCGCGAGCGCGCGCAGCCCCGCCGAGTGCAGCGCCGGGCTCAGCCGGTCGAAGGCCGAGGAGTCCTGCGGGAAGCCGTGCAGCAGGACGACGGGGTCGCCGTCGGCCGGCCCGGAGTCACGGACGTCGAACACCAGGTCCCCGCGCGAGAAGCTGTCCATGCCCGGCACTCTGCCCGCTTCGCGCGGCTGCCACGCAGCGGCGGGGTCAGGACTCCGGGAGAACGTGCGAGAAGACCGACGTCGGCTCGTCGTCGCCGTCCCGCACCACGGAGACCCGGACCAGCACCGGCACCTCCGAGCCGTCGGCGTGCAGGAACCGGGTGGACAGCTCGGTGACCCCGATGAACTCGGTGAACAGTGCGTCGACGGCGGCCCGGTCCTCGGCCGGCGTCAGCTCCTGCACACGCCGCCGCGCCAGCGCGTGGGCGGGGGTGCCGAGCAGCGCAGCGAAGGCCTTGTTGACCCGCAGCAACCGGCCGTCCATCCGGGTCAGCGTCATGCCGATCGGGGCGTCGTCGAAGGCGTGCCGGAACATCGCCTCGCTGGCGGCCTGGGCGCGCCGCGCCTCGACCGTGGCGGTGACGTCCCGGGACACCGAGAGCACCTCGCGGATGCTGCCGTCGTCGGCCACCAGCCGCCGGGTGTCGCTGTCCAGCCAGCGGACGCTGCCGTCGCGGTGGACGACGCGGTGCACGGCCTTGCCCTCGGCGTGGCGGGCGGCCAGGTCGGCGTCCGTGGTGAGCCGGGCCACGTCCTCGGGGTGCAGGAACTCCTCGATGGTGACGCCGACGAGCTCCTGCGGCAGCCAGCCGAGGATCGGTCCGCTGCTGGCCGAGGCATAGGTGATCACCCGGTCCTGGGTGGTGACCAGGACCAGCTCGTCGTTGCCGCCGAGCGGCAGCACGGCGCCCTCGCTCGCACCGGCCAGCGGCTCGGCCAGCGACCGGGAGGTCAGCAGCGACGCCAGCCGGGGGGAGGCCGGCTCGGGCCGGCCGAACAGCCAGCCCTGGGCCGAGTCGCAGCCCATCGCGATGAGCTGCTGCGCCTGCTCGGTGGTCTCCACCCCTTCGGCGCAGACCCGTCGGCCCAGGCTGTGCGCGGCCTCGATGACCAGGCGCACCAGCACGCCGTCGGCGGTGTCGCTGGCGACCCGCTCGATGAACGAGCGGTCGATCTTCACCAGGTGAACGGGCAGCCCGCGCAGCAGGGAGAGCGCGGAGTGCCCGGCCCCGAAGTCGTCCAGCGCCAGCCGGACGCCGAGGTCGCGGACCTGGGAGAGCCGGGCGGCGGTCGCGGTCAGGTCGGTGATCGCCGCGGTCTCGGTGATCTCCAGGCACAGCCGGTCCGGCGCCAGCCCGCTGTCGGTGAGCGCGCGGGTCACGTCGTCGATGAAGCCGCGCTGGGCCAGCTGCACCGGGGAGACGTTGACCGCCACGGTGGGCGCGACCCCGGAGGGCCCGGTCGGCCAGCCGGCCGCCTCGCGGCACGCCGTCTGGAGCACCCAGCGCCCCAGGTCGACGACCAGGCCGGTGCGCTCGGCGAGCGGGATGAACTGGTCGGGGGAGACCCGGCCCAGCTCGGCGTCCTCCCAGCGGGCCAGCGCCTCCACCCCGGTGACCTGGCCGGACGGGAGGGCCACCACCGGCTGGTAGTGCAGGTGCAGGCTCTCGGCCTCGATCGCGCTCCGCAGCCGGCGTTCCATCCCGTGCCGGGCGCGGACCGCGTCGCTGGTCTCGACGTCCTCGAGCAGCTCGGCGCCGAAGTGCGAGACCCGGCCCCGGCCGAGCGACTTGGCCCGGTGCACGGCCAGGTCTGCGTCGTGCAGCAGGGCGTCGGGAGAGCCGCGGCCGGCGTCGGTCGAGCTGGCCACCCCGACGCTCGCGCCCAGGCTGACCAACTGCTCGGCGCCGTCGTCGGCGCTCCGGTCGGTGACGACGAAGGGGGCCGCCGCGGTCAGCACGATCCGCTCGGCGAGCGCCGTGCTCTGGGTGGTGGTCAGCGCCCCCTCGGTCAGCACCGCGAACTCGTCGCCGGACAGCCGGACGACCAGGTCCCCGGTGCGGGCGACGGTGCGCAGGCGGTGCGCGAACTCGACGAGCACCTGGTCCCCGGCGGCATGGCCGAGGTGGTCGTTGATGTCCTTGAACCGGTCCAGGTCGATGGAGAACAGCACCCTCGGGGCATCCCCGGGGCCGGCCTGGCGGAGCCGCTCGAGCAGGAACAGCCGGTTCGGCAGGCCGGTCAGCGGGTCGTGCAGCGCCTGGTAGGCGTACTGCTGGGCGAGCTGCTCGAAGACGGCGGTCACCGGGGCCACGCCGAGGCGGCCGTCGGTCCAGCAGACGACGACCGCATCCAGCCGGTCGTCACCGCTGCTGCGGCGCTGGATGACCGCCGCAGCGGCCCGCGCGACCGGGCAGTCGGCGGTGAACACGAGGGAGGGCGGGGGTGCGGCGTCCAGCACCCGACGGCGCTGGTGCAGCAGCCGGCCGTAGCCCAGCCGCCCGGTCATCGCCGATTCGAACCATGAGCGGCTGATCAGCACGGGGGAGTCCGGGGCGTTCAGGACCACCCAGCGCAGCGAGGAGTCCTGGCGGAACGCCGTGTCCAGGGCGGTCATCGTCGCCGTCAGTGGCAGCAGGTGTGCGGGCACCGCGAGCTCGGCGAGGGCGCCGGTGTCGGCGCGGACCGGCTCGGCGGCGAGCGCGACCTGGAGCACGCCGGCGGACAGCGCCGCGGCGTCCCGCGGAGAATCGGTCGGCAGCGCCGTCGGCGCAGCGAGGGGCGCTGGGGCGGAGCTGGTCATCCGTGCCGGTCCTCCTCTCGTCGCCCCCGTCATCGGTCAGTGTGGGGGGAGCGGAGGGCGGGCCGAAGGGCTCTCACCCGTCCGAGTCGATCATGAACGCGGCCCCTGGGGGCGTACCGGCGCGCCGTCGGGGACGATGGAGACGTGGTGTCATCCCTGGCGGCGGAGCTGATCGTCCTGGTCGACGAGGACGGGACGGCGATCGGCACGATGCCCAAGCCGCTGGTCCACCACGGTGAGACGCCGCTGCACCGGGCCTTCTCCGCCTACCTCTTCGACGGCGACGGCCGGCTGCTGGTGACCCGCCGCGCGCAGCAGAAGGCGACCTTCCCGGGGATGTGGACCAACACCGTCTGCGGCCACCCCGGGCCGGGGGAGGACGACGCGGCCGCCATCGCCCGCCGGGCCCGCTACGAGCTCGGGCTCGACGTCGCCGACCTGCGCCCGGCGCTGCCGTCCTACCGCTACCGCGCGGAGTTCCGCGGCGTCGTGGAGAACGAGGTCTGCCCGGTGTACCTGGGCCGGTTCCTCGGCGAGCCCACCCCCGACCCCACCGAGGTCGGGGAGTGGGAGCTGCTGGACTGGGCCGCCTTCCGCGACCGGCAGGAGAGCCAGCAGTACGACGAGTGGTCGCCCTGGTGCCGGGAGCAGGCCCGGCTGATCGAGGTCGCCGGCCTGGTGAGGTGATCAAGGACCCGGCTGCCCCCCACCACTCGCAGGCTCGCGGCGGGCCCCTGCAGCAGGGCCGTTAGGCGTTGACGACCAGCCGCACGGTGCACCCGTCGCCGGAGTCGTCGGCCGGCGCCGCGGTCAGGCTGTCGACCGAGCGGCGGGCCAGCCACAGCCCCATCCCGCCGACCGCCATGTCCCCGTGCGCCGGCCCGTAACCGACCAGCGGGTCGTCGAAGGCGGTGCCGCGGTCGGTGACCGCGCACAGCAGCCGCTCCGGGGTGCACCACAGCCGCACGTCCACCGGGGGGACGCCGTGCTCCGCGGCGTTCGCGGTCACCTCGTCGATGGCCAGCACGAAGTCCTGGACGGCGTCCGGCGAGAGCGCGCTCTCCGCGAGCACCTGGTTCAGCGCGCGGCGCAGCGCCCGCATGTCGTCGAGGTCGACCATCGCCAGGGTCGGCTCGGTGGCCTCCAGCGGGTCGGGCACCTGCGCGCGCTGGACCTCCCGCAGCAGGTCGGTGGGTGCCCGGTATCCGGGGTTCGCGACCACCCCTTCGCCGGTCAGCAGCCACGGGTGGGTGGCGCGGGCGATGGCCTCGGCGCCCGGCCCGTCGCCACCTGTGGTGGGGGAGAGCAGGCAGAGATGGTCGATCGGTCGCTCGGCCAGTACGTGGTTGAGCAGCGCCTCGGTCTGCGCCCATGTCGACCAATCGGCATCCGGCCGGCCGGGGCAGGTCACCAGGTGCAGCCTGCGGCCGTCACCGGGGAGGTCGCGGTCGACGAGGTCGGTGACCGCGGCGAGCGCGTTCGGTGGCCGCCGGGCCAGCGGGTCGGCCGGCGCCACCTGGACGCCCTCGGTGGTGCCCAGCGCGGTGGCCAGCGCGGTGGCCACGGGGGCGGGACAGGCGATCACCACCGGTTCCCCGGCGGACAGGGCGTTGCCGAGGAACGGTGCCACGACCGTGGCGACGTCCTCACCTTCGCTCAGCACGTAGCCGACGTGCCGGTAGATCTGTTGGTCCTGGCTCGGCTGCACCGCGGACCCCCGTCCCTTGTCGGTTGCTTCGACGAGAGCTCCTGTGCCCGGTCCGGGTGATCGGGACACATGTCGGTGCTCAGGTCACACACAGGCAGCGCGCCGCCGCGGCGTTTCGGACACCCGCGGTCGGGTCAGCGACAGGGGATGAGCACTCCGCTGCAGCCGGTCACCCCCCTTTCCGGGGACGGCCGGCCCGGCTGCCCCAAGCGGATGGTCTTCGGGCCCTGCGGCGGGGTGCGCGACAACGGCGGCTGCGAGATCGCCGCGCACGCCTGCGTCTTCCTGGCCCCGCCGCTGCCGCGCTGGATCGCGGCGACCCCGCCCGCCCCGCCGCCACGGCCGGGCGGACTGCTCGATCGGGCCGGCCGCGGCCCCGTCGTCCTGACCGACCTGACCGTGGCGCCCTTCGACCGGGCGTCGGTGCGGGCAGTGGCCGCCGCGCTCGCGCCGGTGAGCGACGGCCTGCTGATCGGGGAACACCAGAACCGCCCCGACCTGCCGCCGGTGCTGATGGCCCAGGAGGTGCTCGGTGCGGGCGGCCGGCCGTGGACGACGCTGGCCTGCCGGGACCGCAACCGGCTGGTGCTCGAGCAGGAGCTCGCCGGGCTGGCCGACGTCGGCGTCGACGGGGTGTTGTGCGTGACCGGCGACGGGCGGCGCCCGGGATCGCGGCCGGGGGTCAGCTCGGTGTTCGACCTCGACGGCACCCGGCTCGCCGCATTGGCCACGGAGGCCGGCCTGTCCGCGGCGGTGCCCGAGTCGCCCGACGCACCACCGGTTCCGCAGCGTCCCGCCCGGGTCGCGGAGAAGCAGCGCGCCGGGGCCCAGCTCTGCGTGCTCAACCACGTGGGCAGCGCCGCGCGGCTCGCCGCGTTCACCGCGGCGGCCCGGGCGGCCGGTGCCACGCTGCCGTTCGTCGCCTCGGTCGCCGTCTACACCGACGAGCGGTCCGCCCGGGTGCTGCAGGCCTTCCCCGGCCTGCACCTCGATGATGCCGCCGTGGCCCGGGTGCTCGCCGCGCCGGACCCGGTGGCAGCGGGCATCGTGGCGGCCGTGGCCGAGGCCCGGGCGCTGCTGGCGGTGCCGGGGGTGGTGGGGGTGAACCTCTCCGGGCTGGCGTCCGCCGATGGTGAGGTGGCCGCGGCGGCGGTCAAGGCAGAGGTGGCGGTCCGGATCCGGGAGGCGGCGGCGTGAGTGAACTGGCCAGCGAGGCGATGGAGTCGGAGTTCGGCACGGTCGCGGGGTGGACCGAGGAGGCGGTGCTGAAGCTGGGTCCAGAGCACGCCGTCCCGGCCGGCTGCCGGGGCAGCGGGAGCGAGGGGGCGCTGCGCTGGCTGGCCGACGCCCTCGCCGTCCGGCCGGGGGACCGGGTGCTCGACTCCGGTGCCGGCGTCGGTGGCCCGGCGGGCTGGCTGGCCGCCGAGCGTGGCGTGCGTCCGGTCTGCGCCGAGCCGATGGCCCCTGCCGTGCACGCCAGCCGGACGCTGTTCGGGCTGCCCGCGGTGGTGGCGCTCTCCCAGGCGCTGCCCTTCGCCGACGGCTCGTTCGACGCCGCGTGGTGCCTCGGTGTCCTGTGCACCACCGACGAGAAGGGCCCCCTGCTGGCCGAGCTGCGCCGGGTGCTCGTCGACGGCGGCCGGCTGGGACTGCTGGTCTTCATCGCCGACGAGCCGCTGCCGCCGCCGCTGCCGGAGGGCAACAGCTTCCCCTCCTCGGCGGAGGTCGAGCGGCTGCTGAAGGTGGCCGGGTTCCGGATCACCGGTACCGCCGAGGCCGACCTGGCAGACAACCCGCCGGGGTGGCAGCAGCGCGCCGACGCCGTCGACGCCGAGGTCCGCCACCGGCACGGGGACGACCCGCAGTGGGCGCAGGCGCAGGAACAGTCCCAGCGGGTCGGCCGGTTGCTCGGCTCGGGATCGCTGCGCCCCCGCCTGATCTCCGCCGTTCCCATCTGACGCCTTCGCTTTCGGCGCCGAAAGCGAAGACGCTCGGCACGGAGAGCACCACCTGCGGGTGAGGGTGGGCAGAACGGCGCGGGTCCCGGTGTTGGAGGGCGCGTGCACGCAGACGTCGTCGTGATCGGGGCCGGTCAGGCCGGGCTCTCCGCGGCGTACGCGCTGCAGCGCGCCGGCGCGGGCTACGTCGTCCTGGACGGTGATGCCGGCCCCGGCGGCGCCTGGCAGCACCGCTGGCCCTCGTTGCGGCTGGACGAGGCGCACCGCATCCACCCGCTGCCCGGCATGCCGCTGCCCGACGCCGACCCGGCCGACCCGGCCAGCGAGGTCGTCGCCGGCTACTTCGGCGACTACGAGCGGCGCTTCGACCTGCCGGTCCGCCGACCGGTCGCGGTCCGCGCCGTGCACGCCGTCGACGACGGGTTCCGGCTGGACACCACCGACGGCGAGTGGACGGCGCGGGGCATCGTCAACGCCACCGGCACCTGGACCCGGCCCTTCTGGCCCGCCTACCCCGGCCGCGAGCTGTTCGCCGGTCGCCAGCTGCACGCCGCCGACTACCGGGGTGCCGAGGAGTTCCGCGGCCGGCACGTGGTGGTCGTCGGCGGGGGCACCTCGGGGGTGCAGCAGCTGATCGAGATCAGCGAGGTCGCCACCACCACCTGGGTGACCCGCCGGGAGCCGGTCTGGCGGGCCGGCGGCTTCGGCGAGGACGCCGGTCGCGCCGCGGTCGCCCTGGTCGACCAGCGGGTGCGCGCCGGGCTCCCGCCGGGCAGCGTCGTCGGCGTCACCGGGCTGATGGAGACCGACGCGGTCCTCGCCGCCCGGGCTCGCGGGGTGCTGGACCGGCTGCCGGTGTTCGACCGGCTCACCCGCGACGGCGTGGCGTGGGACGGCGAGCCCGGCCGGGTCGTGCCCGCCGACGTCGTGCTGTGGGCGACCGGGTTCCGCGCGGCCCTGGATCACCTGGCCCCGCTGCACCTGCGCGCCCCCGGCGGCGGCATCACCATGGACGGCACCCGGGTCGTGACCGAGCCGCGGCTGCACCTGGTCGGCTACGGACCCTCGGCGAGCACGATCGGGGCCAACCGGGCCGGCCCGCAGGCAGCCCGGGAGCTCCTGCGCACCCTCGCCGCGCCGATGCCGGCCTAGCAGATCCCGACGAGTTTTCCCGTCGTAGCTCGTCACTCATTGAAACTACAATCAGTGATCTTGCCACTACGCACGGGTAATCTTCCGTCGAGGGCATCTCGCGCTCCGGCGCCCACGTCGGCGTCGTCTTCAGCGCACCGCAATCCCAGCGTCCCCGACGCCGGAGACAGGAGGGTCGACGTGACGTCGGTTCGCTGCACTGATCGGTCCGCTCTCCCTCCCCGCCGGCAGACCTTGGTCCTGCGCTCCGTCGCAACGGCCGCGGCGGCCGCCGTCGCGATCTCGGCGGCCTTCCTCGCGACGGCCGGCAGCGCCTCGGCGGCGACCCCCATCGACCTCGGCGGTGCCGCGGCCTTCGGCGTGCTGGGCAGCACCGCGGTCACCAACACCGGGCCGTCCACGGTCGCCGGGGACATCGGCGCTGACAGCGGTTCGTTGACGGGCGCGGGCCAGGACCCGACCGCGGCGGACTCGATCACGCTGACCCAGGGCGGCGTCAACCGCGGCAACGCCACCGGGGGTGGCCAGGCCGGTCTCACCGCGGCCAACACGGCCATCAACTCGCAGGGCCCCGGCACGAACGTGGGCTCCACGAACCTCTCGCTGCTGACGCAGCCGATGTCGCCGGGCATCTACAGCTCGGGTTCCGACCTCGCGCTCGACGGACCGATCATCCTCGACGGTGCAGGCAGCTACGACTCCGTCTTCATCTTCCGGGCCACCTCGGCGCTCACCACGGCCGCGGCCAGCTCTGTCGTGCTCATGAACGGCGCGCAGGCCTGCAACATCTTCTGGCAGATCGGCAGCTCGGCCACCCTCGGGGCCGGCTCGCGGTTCGCCGGCAACATCCTGGCCACGACGAGCATCTCCCTCAACGCCGGCGTCACCGTCGACGGGCGACTGCTGGCCAGCACCGGCGCCGTGACGCTGATCAGCGACGTCATCACCCGGTCGGCCTGCCGGACCGGCCCGGTGACGCCGCCGGTCACCACCACCTCGGACGAATCGCCCACCCCCACCGGCCCCGTCCCGACCCCGGTCCCGACCGGCGGCAGCGGCGGGGACGGCACCGGCACGACGGGCCGCGGCACCACCTACGGGCAGGTCGGCCGGGTCCCCGTGGGGTCGGTCGACACCGGTGACGGCAGCACCGCCGGCCTGTTCCGCGGCGCCGGTACTGCGCCCTCCGCCGACCTCGCCGGCCAGGTGTGGTCGACCCGGTGACGGCTGTGGGACGGCGTGGCCTGCCTCGTCCCCGGCTCGCCCGGACGGTCCTGGGGATCGCCCTGGCCGTCCTGGCCGTCACCACCAGCGGCTGCGCGGGCTCCTCGCCTGCGGCACCCGCCCCGTCCGCCGAGGCCGTCCAGGTCCCGGTCACCAGCCCGCCCGTCAGCGCGCCGGCCGTCCTCGCTGCGTCCCGGCCGGTCCGCGTGCAGATCCCGGCCATCGGCGTGGACTCCGAGCTGATGGACCTCGGCCTGCAGGCGGACGGGTCCCTGGAGGTCCCGGCGACCGGGTTCCCGGCCGGCTGGTTCACCGGGGCGCCGACGCCGGGCGAGCGGGGGCCGGCCGTGATCGCCGGTCACGTCGACTGGGGCGGGGCGCCTGGCGTCTTCGCCGAGCTGCGGGACGTCGTCGCCGGGGACGAGATCGACGTCATCCGGGAGGACGGCAGCACGGCGGTCTTCCGGGTGCGCGAGGTGGGGCAGTACGCGAAGGACGCCTTCCCGACCGCGGCCGTGTACGGCGACCTCGACCACGCCGGGCTGCGGGTGATCACCTGTGGCGGGGACTTCGACCACGCAGCGCAGAGCTACGTCGACAACACCGTCGTCTTCGCCGACCTGGAGCGCGCCGGGTAGCCGTGCCGAAGTCAGGGTTTCCGGGCGCCCGGGCCAGGTAGGACAGGGGGATGAGCGAGATCCCCGACACCGCGATGGCCTCCGGCAACGACGATGGCGAGCCCGGTGTGAACGACACCCGATCGCTGGGCCCCGACGAGCTGCAGCTGCTCGGCGCCCTGGAACAGCCCGCCGACGGACCGGCCGAGCCGGCCGTCGAGGACGCCCCGGAAGTCGCCTTCGCGGCCGCCGACGACTCCCCGCTGCCCGCCCTGAACGAGGACGACGGCGATTCAGGGGACGGCCTGGAGCCGGAGTTCACCGACCGCTGAGCTCGGCAGCGGGGTGTGCTGCTGGGGCGTGAGTTCCGAGACGGTCGGCGACCGCGTGCTCGGCAGTCACAGCCGTGCGCGCACCTCGGCCACGCCATCGCCGACGTCCGCCGGACCCAGGACTCATCGCGCGCCGCTCGGCCCTGGGGTCACCCCGTTCACCGGGGCCGGCGCGCCGCACCAGTGGGCCAGGGCGCGGAAGGTCTGCTGGGCGGCGCCGACGAGCCGGCCGGCGTTCCCGCCCTCGGCGACCCGCGCGCGGGTCACCGACCGGAGCGCCTGCCACATGGCGCCGGTCTGCTCGCCGTAGGGGGAGAAGGAGGACAGTCGCCCGGCGTCCGCCAGCTGCGGGAGCGTGGCCAGGTGCCGGTCGATGAAGACCCCGCCGAGCGAGGAACCCTCCAGCACGTACAGCCGACCCAGGGCCGCGTCGGTGTCCGGGACGTCGGGCAGCTCGGGTCGGCTGGCCGGCCCGGCCGGGGCACCGAGGGCCGCGAGGTCCGCGGCGAAGAGCGGGGACCGGTGCCGGCGGGACCACTCGACCCGCTGGGCGTCGGCCGGCTCGGCCTGCGCCCAGGTGTCCAGCCCGGCCTCGGCGGCCAGCCAGAAGCCGTGCATGCGGGTGAGGACGTCGACCAGCCGATCCCGGGTCAGGTCCGGGGAGAGCAGGTCCAGGGTCGACTCGACCGCCTCGTGCTCGGTGGCGGTCCCGGTGCGCAGCCGGCGCAGGACATCCCTGTCGTCGGCCACCCGGTCCCTGTCGTCCGTGGCGCCGCTCCCGGTCCCGGGGGACGCTCGTCGTGCTGAAGTCACGACCCGGCCGAGCTCAGGTGCCGGTGGGCCCGGGCGGTTCCCGGCATCGGACGCGGAGCTGCCAGCCGCGCCGCCCGGACGCCCAGGTGCAGCAGCAGCCGGTCGCCGCCGTCGGCCAGGTCCAGGCCGGTGAGCTCCTCGATGCGGCCCAGCCGGTAGTACAGCGTCTGCCGGTGGATGCACAGCAGGGCGGCCGCCCGCTGGGGGCTGGCGGCACAGTCCAGCCAGACCTCGGCGGTCTCGCTGAGCACCGGGTCGGCCAGCAGCGGCGCGAGCGACGGGTCCGGTCCGGGCAGCGCCGCCACCTGCCGCCAGGCCCCGAGCTCGGGCCACGAGGCGGCGGGGGCCAGCCGGGGGTCGACGGCGGCGACC
>JAOPVN010000082.1 GCA_025966175.1 Modestobacter sp.
CGCGTGTCTGCTTGGCCTTCGCTCGGCCGCGCCCCATGGCTCGACCCCCTCGTGACGGAGTGCGGGTCGTCCAGCACTGGGCTGGACGGCCCGTGTGGCGACCCCGACTGAGTGACTGTGTCCTGGAGCGAGCTTACGACACGGATCGGTCACGGGCACGCGTCGCATCCCCGAGCCCCCCTCGTCCGGAGGTGGACCGTGACCGGCGTCTCACTCCGGAGGGGCTCCCGGGGGCCTCAGCGAGGCAGCCGGATGGTCGCCAGCCGGCCCACCGAGCGCATCCGTTCCTCGGCGAGGCGGTCCGCGGCGACCGCGGGGGAAACGCCCTCGGCCGCCGCGGTGGTGAAGACCCGCAGGGCGACGTCGTAGATCGTGGTGGCCTTCGCCTCGGCCCGGGGGAAGGAGAAGCCGTGCCGCTCGTCCTCCACCTGGATGACGCCGCCGGCGTTCACCAGGTAGTCCGGCGCGTAGAGGATGCCGCGGTCCTCGAGCAGCTGGGCGGTGCCGTCGTGGGCCAGCTGGTTGTTGGCGCCGCCGCAGACGATCTCGCCGGGCAGGACGGCGACGGTGTCGTCGTCCAGCGCACCACCGAGGGCGCACGGGGCGTACACGTCGTGCGGGGTGCGCACCAGCGTCGCCGTGTCGGGCACCGCGGTCACCTGCGGGTGGCGGGCCAGTAGCCGGTCGACGGCGGCCGCGTCGACGTCGGTGACGACGACGTCCGCACCGTCCTGGACCAGCCGGTCGACCAGGTGCGAACCGACCTTGCCGACACCGGCGACGGCGACGGTGCGCCCGGCGAGCGAAGGCTTGCCCCAGCGGTGCTGGGCGGCGGCCCGCATCCCCTGGAAGACCCCGAACGCGGTGAGCACCGAGGAGTCGCCGCAGCCACCGAAGATCTCCGAGCGGCCGTGCGCGAACCGGGTCTCCCGGGCCACGACGTCCAGGTCGGAGTTGTAGGTGCCCACGTCGCAGGCGGTCAGGTAGCGGCCGCCCAGGCTCTCCACGAACCGGCCGTAGGCGCGCAGCAGTGCCTCGGTCTTGTCGGTGTGCGGGTCGCCGATGATCACTGCCTTGCCGCCGCCGAGGTCGAGACCGGCGAGGCTGTTCTTGTAGGCCATCGCCCGGGAGAGGGCCAGTGCGTCAGTGACCGCGGCCTCCTCCGAGGCGTAGGGGAAGAAGCGCGTGCCGCCCAACGCCGGACCCAACGCGGTCGAGTAGACCGCGATCACTGCGCGCAGTCCCGACTCGGGGTCGGAGCAGAAGACGACCTGTTCGTGCCCGGAGGCCATCACATCCACGCCCGGCAGCCTAAGCGCGCGTACGCCCGCAGCGAGGTCCAGACTGGGCCGCCAGCGGCCCGAGCGGGCCGCCCGACCGCCACGACGGCGTCCGGCTCGGGAGGGGCGTGCCGGTTCCCAGCCGTCGGCCAGGCATGATCAGGGGCTGACGACAGGCACCGGAGCACTCCGGTGCCGCACGCTCTCCCCGGGGCGCGGCCTGAGTCGAGGCCCGTCCGGGGGGAGGAGACCGGCGGGGCAGCGCTGCGCCGCGACACTGGAGGACACGCACACGATGGCCCGACGCACGCGTCTGCTCGCGCTCGCCCTGGCGGCACCCCTGCTGCTCAGCGCCTGCTCCACCTCGAACTCCGGCAGCGGGAACAGCGGCGACAGCGGTGGTGGCACCAGCGGTGGAGCGGCCGGCAACGGCGACCTCAGCTTCGCGGTGGTCACCCACGGCTCGGCCGGCGACGCCTTCTGGGACGTCGTGCAGAAGGGCGCCGAGGCCGCCGGCAGCGACCTCGGGGTCAGCGTCGACTACCAGAGCGACGGGGACCCGCAGCGGCAGTCCCAGCTCATCCAGGCCGCGGTGAACCAGGGGGTCGACGGCATCGTCGTCTCCATGGCCAACCCCGACGCGCTGCAGGACTCCGTGGAGGCGGCCGTGGCCGCCGGCATCCCCGTCGTCACGATCAACTCCGGGGCCGAGCGGTCGGCCGAGTTCGGCGCCATCGGCCACGTCGGCCAGGACGAGGCGATCGCCGGCCAGGGCGCCGGTCAGCGGCTGGCCCGGGACGGCGCGAAGAACGTGCTCTGCGTGGTGCACGAGGCCGGCAACATCGGCCTGGAGCAGCGCTGCGCCGGCGCCTCGCAGGGGCTGGGCAGCAACGTGCGGATGCTGCAGGTGGACATCAACGACCTGCAGGGGGCGCAGTCGACGATCACCTCGCAGCTGCAGAGCGACCCGTCGATCGACGCCGTCCTCACGCTGAACTCCGCGGTGGCCTCGATCGCGGCGTCCGCTGCGTCGGACGCCGGGTCCAAGGCCGAGATCGCCACGTTCGACCTCAACGGCGACGTGATCGCCGCGATCAAGGGCGGCTCGATCGCCTTCGCCGTCGACCAGCAGCAGTACGAGCAGGGCTACCTGCCGATCGTGATGCTCAAGCTGTATGCGCAGAACCTCAACACCGTCGGTGGCGGCCAGGCCGTCCTGACCGGGCCGGGGATCGTCGACGCCGACAACGTCGACCAGATCGCCGACCTCGCCTCGGCGGGCACCCGCTGAGCGCGGTGGAGGGCGTATGAGCACCACCCAGGAGGCGTCGGCCGGGCGGCGGGCGCGCGCCGACGAGCGGGTCGCCGCCGTCGGACTGTGGCGGCGGCTGCTGGTCAAGCCCGAGCTCGGGTCGTTGATCGGCGCCGTCGTCATCCTGGCGTTCTTCTCCCTCCAGTCCGACGTCTTCCGCTCCCTGGGCGGGGTGGCCAACTGGCTGGACGTCGCCTCGACGCTGGGGATCATGGCGGTCGCCGTCGCGCTGCTGATGATCGGCGGGCACTTCGACCTGTCCGCCGGTGTCATGACCGGCACCACCGCGCTCACCGTCGGCATCGTGGCGGTGCGGCTGGACCAGAACATCTGGGTGGCGATCGCCGCGGCGCTGGTGCTGGCACTGGCGGTGGGCTTCCTCAACGGCTGGCTGGTCACCCGCACCGGCCTGCCCAGCTTCATCATCACGCTGGGCACCTTCCTCATGCTGCAGGGCCTGAACCTGGGGCTGACGAAGCTGTTCACCGGCACGGTGATCGTCCGCGGGATCGCCGACGCACCGGGCTACCACTCGGCCGAGCTGCTGCTGGCCTCGACGATCAGCGTCTTCGGGCAGCCGTTCCGGGTGGCCATCGTGTGGTGGCTGCTGGCCACCGCGGTGGCCAGCTGGGTGCTGCTGAAGACCCGGTTCGGCAACTGGGTCTTCGCCACCGGCGGTGACGAGGTTGCCAGCCGCAACGTGGGCGTCCCGGCGCAGCGGACGACGATCGTGCTGTTCATGACCACCGCGGGCGCGGCGTGGCTGGTCGGCTCGATCAGCGCCGTCCGGTTGACCTCGGTGCAGGCCAACGCCGGCACCGGGCAGGAGCTGATCTACATCGTCGCGGCGGTCATCGGCGGCTGCCTGCTCACCGGCGGGTTCGGCTCGGCGATCGGGGCGGCCCTGGGTGCCCTGGTGTTCGGCATGACCCAGCAGGGGATCGTCTACCTGAACTGGGACGCCGACTGGTTCTACTTCTTCCTGGGAGCGATGCTGCTGCTCGCGGTGCTGACCAACCGGCTGGTCCGGCGCTACGCCGAGGCGGCCCGGCGATGAGCGCGGCAGCCGGCGACCGGCCGGACGTGCCCCTGCTGGAGCTGCGCGGGATCGGCAAGGACTTCGGCTCGGTCATCGCGCTGGACGACATCTCCACCACGGTGCGGGCAGGCCAGGTCACCTGCGTGCTCGGGGACAACGGCGCGGGCAAGTCGACGCTGATCAAGGTGCTGTCCGGGGTCCACCGGCCCACCCGCGGTGAGCTGCTGCTGGACGGGCAGCCGGTGAACTTCGGCGCACCCCGCGAGGCGCTGGACGCCGGCATCGCGACCGTCTTCCAGGACCTCGCGATGATCCCGCTGCTGGCGATCTGGCGGAACTTCTTCCTCGGGTCGGAGCCCACCACCGGGTGGGGCCCGTTCCGCCGGTTCGACAGCGCGCAGGCCAAGGAGATCACCCGCCGGGAGCTGGGCGCGATGGGCATCGACATCCGCGACCCCGACCAGCCGGTGGGCACGCTGTCCGGCGGGGAGCGGCAGTCGGTGGCGATCGCGCGCGCCGTGCACTTCGGTGCCCGGGTGCTGATCCTCGACGAGCCGACGTCGGCGCTGGGCGTGAAGCAGGCCGGGGTGGTGCTGCGCTACATCGCGCAGGCGCGGGACCGCGGGCTCGGCGTCGTCTTCATCACCCACAACCCGCACCACGCGCACCCGGTGGGCGACCGCTTCCTGCTGCTGAACCGGGGCCGCAGCATGGGCGACTTCGCCAAGGGGGAGTTGTCCCGCGAGGAGCTCACCGCGATGATGGCGGGCGGCGACGAGCTCACCGAGCTGGCCGAGGAACTGGAGCGCCCGACCGGTCGCTGACGGTGATGTTGCGCTTGCGCCGCGTGTTGCCTTTGTTGCTGATGGTGTCAATGCGACCCTCGCTGGGCTCACCCGTCCATCCCTCTTCCTCAGGGAGCGACCATGCCGCAGCGTCCGCTGCGCCCTGCCCCGGCGGCCGTCCGCCGGTCTCCCGGCCGGAGGCCTGCCGCGCTGCGGCGCTCGTCCCGGCTGGTGGCCGGTGTCATCGCGGCTCTCGCGGCCGGTGCCGTCGTGCTCGCGGACGGCGGGGTGGCGATGGCCGCCCCGGAGAACCCGACCGACCAGCAGCTGGCCGAGGCCCGCGCCGCCCAGGATGTGGCCGCCGCCGAGGTGGGCCGCATCGCCGGTCTGGTCGCGGCCGCGGAGGCCCAGCTGGAGCAGGTGCAGGTGCAGGCCGAGGCGGCCGGCACCGCCTACCTCGCGGCCGAGGAGGCCAAGCAGGCGGCTGATGCCGCCGCGGAGCAGGCGGCACAGGCGCTGCAGGTGGCTGCCGACGCCGAGGCCGCGGCACAGGCGCGGCTGGCCGACTTCTCCCGCGACAGCTACAAGAACAGCAGCGCGCTGAGCAGCCAGATGGCGCTGCTGGACGCCGACGGGCCGGCCGACCTGGTGCGCAAGGCGGCGACGCTGGACTACGTGGCCGACCACCAGATCGACGTCCTCGGCGCGCTGGAGGCCGCCCGGGTGCAGCAGGCGGACGCCGATGCGGCCGCCCGTGCGGCCCGGGACCAGAAGGCGGCGGCGGAGGCAGCCGCGCAGGCGGCCAAGGCCGAGGCCGAGGCCCAGCTGGCCAATCAGCAGACCACCGTGACCCAGGTGAGCGCCCAGAAGGCGTCGCTGGACCAGCAGCTGCAGGCGGCCCAGGTGCAGCTGCTCTCACTGCAGGGAGCTCGGGACGCCTACCAGGCCTGGGTGGCCCAGAAGGCCGCCGAGGAGGCTGCCGCGCGGCAGGCCGCGGAGCGTGCCCGGGTGCTGGCGGCCGCCGACGAGACGTCGGACTCGAGCGGGTCGGGGTACGTCCGGCCGGCCAGCGGCAGCACCAGCAGCTGCTACGGCTCCCGCTGGGGCGTCACCCACTTCGGCGTGGACATCGCTGCCGCGATCGGGACGCCGGTCTACGCCGCCACCTCGGGGACCGTGCAGCGCGCCGGAGCGGCGACCGGCTTCGGGCTGGCCGTCTACATCCGCGGCGACGACGGCGCCGTCACCGTGTACGGACACGTGAACGAGTACTACGTGAGCGCGGGGGAGCGGGTCTCGGCCGGCGAGCAGATCGCCGAGGTCGGCAACCGTGGGCAGTCGACCGGCCCGCACCTGCACTTCGAGGTCCACCCCGGCGGGGCGATGTACGGCGGTCAGATCGACCCGGTGCCGTGGTTGCGGGCGCGGGGCATCAACATCCGCGGCTGCGGCTGACCACCCCACACCCGACGACGGCCCGGCTCCTCCAGGTGGAGGGGCCGGGCCGTCGGCGTCCGGGTGACCGGTCAGCTGGACGGCGCCGCCGCCGAGCAGTTCGCCGCCGCGTAGGTGGAGACGTTGGTGGTGGCGGTGGTGAGCCGGCCCTCCAGCCCGCCGGCGGCGGCCTGCAGCTGCTGGGCGGCCGACGGGTCGGTGAAGTCGATGCCCTGGGCCGCGGTGGCCAGCTGGTGGATGCCGTCGACCAGCGTGCCCCAGTCGGCGGCGATCTCCGGCGGTGCGTCCACGGCCGCGTACTGGTCGGCCAGCTGCTGCAGCGCCGGGGCCAGCTTCGTCGGGTCGCTGCTGGCCTGGCCCACGGTGGCGTTGACCGACTGCTCCAGGGAGACCGCCTCGCTGCAGAAGGCGGCGGCATCCGCGCTGGTCCCGGTGCCCTGCGCCGGGGCACTGCTCGAGGCACTGGAGGTGCTCGCGGAGGAACTCGAGCTGCCGCTGGACGAGGAGCCGGGGGACGCCGAGGTCCCCTGGTCGGACCCACCGCAGGCGGTGAGCAGCAGGACGGCGGCGGTGGACAGACCCGCCGTGAGCAGGGTGGCGGGTGCGCGCATGCCTCAACGCTAACCTCCGGCCCCGCGGGTTCCGTCCGGCGCGGACCACGTGCGGCCGCGACCGGCGGCTAGCGTGCACCGGGTGAGCGCGCCCGTGGACCCCCGGACCGGCTGGGCGCTGCCCGCCCTGGGTGCGATGCCCCGCACCGCAGAGCTGGAGCCGCTGGTGGCCCGGGTGCTGGCGCCCAACTCCTCCGGGATGACCCTGGACGGCACGAACACCTACGTGGTCGGCGCCCCCGGCAGCGGCCAGGCCGTGGTCGTGGACCCCGGGCCCGCCGACGAGGCGCACCTGGCGGCGGTCGAGGGGGTGTTGGCCACCCGGGACGCCCGGGTGGTCGCGGTCCTGGTGACCCACCACCACGGCGACCACGCCGAGGCCGCGCAGCCCTGGGGAGCGCGGTTCGGTGCGCCCGTCGCGGCCGCGTCGGCTGCGGTCGCCGGTCCCGACGGGCGGGTGCTCGCTCCGGGCGAGCAGCTCCGGTTGGCCGGCACGACCATCGGCGTCGTCGCCACCCCCGGGCACACCGCCGACCACCTGGCATTCCGGCTGGAGTCCGGCGCGGTGCTGGTCGGTGACCACGTGCTCGGGCGCGGCACGTCGGTGGTGACCCATCCGGAGGGGGACGTCGCCGCCTACCTGGAGTCGCTGCGCCGGGTGCACGACCTGGGCCCCTCGGCGCTGTACTGCGGGCACGGCCCGGAGCTGACCGTGGACCCGACGGCGGTCCTGGACTTCTACCGGGCGCACCGGGCGTACCGCGAGCAGCAGCTGCTGGCCGCGCTCGCCGTCGGGCCGCGCAGCGTCGATCAGCTGGTCGCGGAGGTGTATGCCGCCGTGCCGGAGCTCCTGTGGCCGGCCGCCGCCCAGTCGACCCGCGCGACGCTGGCCAAGCTGGTCACCGAGGGCCGGGTCGAGGCGCGCGCCGGGGACGCCGTCGTGCTGGCCGATCCCCGGTGACGGACCCGCGGACGGCTGCTGGGACGGCGGGCCCGTGGGACGTCGTGGTGGTCGGCGCCGGCTCGTCGGGGTGCGCGCTCGCGGCCCGGCTGGTCGACGCCGGCCGCCGGGTGCTGCTGCTCGAGGCCGGGGCCGACCACCCCCGACCGGCGGACTTCCCGGTGTCCCTCCGCGATGCCGCCACCCTCGGCGCGGCCATCCCGGGTCATCCGGCCACCTGGACCTACGCAGCGCAGCTGGCCGAGGACGTCAGCTACCCGGTCGTCCGCGGACGCGTCGTCGGCGGCTCGAGCGCGGTGAACGGCACCTACTTCGTCCGCGGCACGCCGGCGGACTTCGACGGCTGGGCCGCAGCCGGCAACGACCTGTGGTCGGCGGCGGCCGTGCTGCCGGCCTTCCGCCGGTCCGAGACCGACACCGACTTCGGTGACGGGCCGGGCCACGGTGCCGACGGGCCGATGCCGGTCACCCGCCTGCGGCTGGACCACCCGGTCACCGACGCGTTCGCGGCGGCGTGCGACGCGCTGGGCTTCCCGGCCGAGCCGGACAAGAACGGCGGTGGGACGCCCGGGCACGGCCCGATCCCGCTCAACGTCCGCAACGGGGTGCGGGTGAACACCGCGATGGCCTACCTCTCGCCGCGCCGCGGGTCGGGGCTGCTGACCGTCCGCGGGGACACCCCGGTGAGCCGGGTGGTGGTGGAGGGCGGTCGCGCCGTGGGCGTGCAGACGCCGGACGGCGTCGTCCGGGCCGACGAGGTCGTGCTCGCCGCCGGGGCCGTCGCCTCACCGCACCTGCTGATGCTGTCCGGGATCGGCCCGGCCGCCCAGCTGCGGGCTGCCGGCGTGCCGGTGCTCGTGGACGCCCCGGGTGTCGGCGCCGACTTCAGCGACCACCCCGACCTCTACGTCACCTGGCAGCCGAGCCGGCGGCTGCCCATGCCCCGCGGCCTGCTGCCGCTGGCCACGGCGCTCAACACCGCCGCGGAGGGCTCCGGGGCCACGGCCGACCTGGAGGTCATGCCCTGGCTCAAGCCGTTCCGGAAGGTGCTGCTGGACCGCTCGCAGGGGCCGGCGCTGGCCGGGGTCGGTGCCGCGCTGCGGCGGTCGGCCGGCACGCTGCGGGCGCTGCGCGGCGCCTCGCTGTACCGGGTGCTGGACCAGGCCCGCCGTCGGGACGACCTGTACCTCGCGGTCGCACTGCAGCAGGAGGCCAGCCGCGGCCGGCTCACCCTCACCAGCGCCGACCCTCTCGTCCAGCCCCGGTTGGAGCACCGGTACCTCACCGAGGAGTCCGACCGGCGCCGGCTGCGTGAGGGCGTCCGGCTGGCCGCCGAGCTGCTGCGGACGGCGGCGTTCGCCCCGCTGGTCGCCGAGCGCACCGGGCTGCCCGAGGAGGTGCTCACCGACGACCGTGAGCTGGACCGGTGGACCCGACGGCACCTGGCCACCGCCATCCACCTGGCCGGCACGGCCCGGATGGGACCCGACAGCGACCCCGGCGCGGTCGTGGACCAGCACCTGCGGGTCCGGGGCGTGGACGGGCTGCGGGTCGTCGACACCTCCGTCATGCCCCAGGTGACGTCACGGGGTCCCGCGGCGACCGCGGTGATGATCGGCGAGCGGGCCGCGGAGCTGATGACCGGCCGCTGAGCGACGCCCGCCCTCCTCGGTGGGACCGGTCAGTCGGTGCCGAACTCCATCGCGGCGCGGTCGAGCAGCTCCTCGTCCTCGGAGACCTGGCCGCGGGAGGCGATCGCCTCGGCGCCGCCCTCGGGCATCGCCCCGATCAGGCCGGTGGAGGCCGCCTGCGCGGCACCGATGAGCGCCGGGTGCGAACTGCCGACCATGCCGAGCGCGGCGTACTGCTCGAGCTTGGCGCGCGAGTCGGCGATGTCGAGGTTGCGCATGGTCAGCTGGCCGATCCGGTCCACCGGCCCGAACGCGGAGTCCTCGGTGCGCTCCATGGACAGCTTGTCCGGGTGGTAGCTGAACGCCGGCCCGGAGGTGTCCAGGAGGGAGTAGTCCTCACCGCGCCGCAGCCGCAGGGTCACCTCGCCGGTGACCGCCGTTCCGACCCAGCGCTGCAGCGACTCGCGCAGCATCAGCGCCTGGGGGTCCAGCCAGCGGCCCTCGTACAGCAGCCGGCCCAGTCGCCGTCCCTCGCCGTGGTAGGTCGCGATGGTGTCCTCGTTGTGGATCGCGTTGACCAGCCGCTCGTACGCCGCGTGCAGCAACGCCATGCCCGGGGCCTCGTAGATGCCCCGGCTCTTGGCCTCGATGATGCGGTTCTCGATCTGGTCGGACATGCCCAGCCCGTGCCGGCCGCCGATGGCGTTGGCCTCGAGCACCAGGTCCACGGCGGAGGCGAACTCCTTGCCGTTGATCGTCACCGGACGCCCCTGCTCGAAGCCGATCGTGACGTCCTCCGCGGCGATCTCGACGGCGGGGTCCCAGAACCGGACGCCCATGATCGGGTCGACCGTCTCGATGCCGGCGTCGAGGTGCTCGAGCGCCTTGGCCTCGTGGGTCGCGCCCCAGATGTTCGCGTCGGTGGAGTAGGCCTTCTCCGCGCTGTCCCGGTAGGGCAGGCCGTGGGCGACCAGCCACTCCGACATCTCCTTGCGGCCGCCGAGCTCGCTGACGAAGTCGGCGTCCAGCCACGGCTTGTAGATCCGCAGGGACGGGTTGGCCAGCAGCCCGTAGCGGTAGAACCGCTCGATGTCGTTGCCCTTGAAGGTCGAGCCGTCGCCCCAGATCTGGACGCCGTCCTCCAGCATCGCGCGCACCAGCAGGGTGCCCGTGACCGCCCGGCCGAGCGGGGTGGTGTTGAAGTAGCTGCGGCCGCCGGACCGGATGTGGAACGCCCCGCAGGTCAGCGCCGCGAGCCCCTCTTCCACGAGGGCCGCCCGGCAGTCGACCAGTCGGGCGATCTCCGCGCCGTACGTGCTGGCGCGCCCGGGGACCGAGCCGATGTCGGGCTCGTCGGCCTGGCCGATGTCCGCGGTGTAGGTGCACGGCACCGCACCCTTGTCGCGCATCCAGGCGACCGCTACGGAGGTGTCGAGGCCGCCGGAGAAGGCGATTCCGACGCGCTCGCCGGTGGGCAGGGAGGTGAGCACCTTGGACACGGTAAGAAGTATGCACGCCCGTGCATGGTCATGCAAAGCCGGGGGGGTCCCGCGGCCGCGCTCAGCGCTGGGCGTCGGCGAGGGCCAGCGACCGGTCCAGGTAGAGCGCCCCCACCGACAGCAGCGGGTGCAGGTCTCCCAGGATCCGGTCGAGCACCTGCTGGGAGTCGGCCTCCTCCGGCGCGTGCTCCGGTGACGCGGCGGCCATCTCGGCCAGCCCGGCGGCGGCCTCGGTGAGGGTGGGCCAGAGGTGTCCCCACTGCCAGAACTCGTAGGTGCCCAGCGGCACGCGGGCCACCGGGGGCATGCCCAGCAGTCCGATCCCGTCGACGCCGGGCTCGTCGGGGAGCTCGCCCAGCCCGAGCAGCAGCGACTGGACGCGATGGGTGTCGGCGAACTGGGCGGCCTCCGCCGTGCCGGGGCTCACCTCGGCCACCAGACCGCGACCGATCAGCGCGTCCAGCACCGGCTCCGGCTCGTCGATCCCGGCCGCCCGCGCGGCCCGGCAGAGCTCGCTGCGCGTCCACGGCGCCCGGTCGATCCGGTCCCGGCGTCCGTGCGCGAGCGCCCACACGTCGGCCGTCGGCCGGTCCTGCAGCAGCGGACTGTCCCAGCCCAGCCGGACGACCCAGTAGGCCGGCGGCGCACCACGATGCTGGTGGAAGGGCCCCATTGCGTGCCCGAGCGGGAACACCAGCGGTTCGCCGGTCGGTGCGGTCATCAGCTCACCGCCCAGGTGTCCAGGCAGACGGCGTTGGGGGTCAGCAGTCGGTGCAGGTCCTCCAGCAGCGAGGCCAGCAGCGCCTCCGGGTCGCTGGCCAGCGGGTCGTCGATGCCGACCCGGGCGGCGGTGGCGGCGGCCCCCTCGCAGGCCCGCCAGAGGCTGCTCTCCATGGTGGCCCACTCGAACAGGTCGTAGGCGGCCGCGGACAGCACGGCCAGCGGGCGGCCGGGCAGCCCGACCGAGTAGGCCTCCGGGTTCTCCGCCGAGTTCCCCAGGCCGAGGACCAGCGGCACCATCCGGACCCGTCGGCCGAGCGCGAGCCCGGACGCGGTGCCCGGCGCGGCGAGGGCCACCAGGCCGGTCTCCTCGAGGCGTGCCAACCGGGCCGGCGCGTCGGGGAGCCCCACCGTGGTCGCCTGGGCCGCCAGCTCGTCGGGGGTCCAGGGGCGCGGAACGTGGTCGGCCGGGCCGTGGGCCATCGCCCAGACGCTGAAGTCGGTCGAGGACAGCTGCTGCAGCTGGGCCCCGACGCGGACGTGGAACTCGTCCTCGGCTGCGCGCACCCGGATCAGCTGCCCGATCGGGTAGACCTGCAGCGGGGCCGAGTCGCTGGTCATCGCGGGGAGCCTAGCCGGGGCCGAGGAGCGTCGGCCGGGTCGCCGGGTCGCCGCCGGAGCCGCCGTCGGGCTGGGCGGGCCCCTCCCGGACCGGGGATCAGCGGACGGCGCGGATCTGGGTGCTGGTCGTGGACAGCGGTGACCAGGCGTCCGGGTGCGGCTGCCCGGCGTCCACCACCCAGGACGGCGTGCGGGTGGCCGTCGTCTGGCCACGGGTCGCCGGACGGGCGCTGAGGTGCACGATCAGGGAGAGCAGCACGAGCAGCCCCACGAGCACGCCAGCGATGACCAGAAGCGTCGAGAGCATGTATGGAAGTTAGTGGTGCGGACCGGTCCGTGTCCGGGAGCGCGACGGGCAGAAGTCACCGAAGCTGAGGGTCGTACTGCGGTGACTTTGACAGTTGACGACGTCGACATGGCGACTTCGCCGGCGTCTCGCCGCCCCGCTCTGGGCAGAGTCTGCCAGAAGACGCCGCGATCGGCCCGGGCTCGTTGGTCACGGCAGTTCCGGATCGACCAGATCGGCCAGTACTCGGGCGAGCAGGTCCCCGGGGACGGCGGTGGGGTCGGTAGTGCCTCGATGGCCAGGCCGTTGGAGAGCGCGATCAGCACGACGGTCAGCGACTCGGCGTCCCCTCCGGTCCGCACCGCGCGCTGCCAGAACCCGTCACTTTCGGCGCCGAAAGCGAAGCGGCGTCGTCCTCACTTTCGGCGCCGAAAGTGAGGAGGAGGGGTCAGAGGTCGAGCGGGAGGCCGGTGTAGTTCTCGGCGAGCTCGCGGGCGGCGGCCTCGGAGCTGCAGACCCGGCGTAGCTGGGACAGCTGCAGCTCGGCGTCGAAGTCGTCGCCGGAGCGGTGCAGCATCGAGGTCATCCACCAGGAGAAGTGGGTGCAGCGCCAGACCCGGGCCAGGGCCCGATCGGAGTAGCTGTCCACCAGGTCGGTCTGCTTGTCCTGCAGCAGTCGGACCAGCGCGGTGGCCAGCAGGGTGACGTCGGCGACCGCGAGGTTGAGGCCCTTGGCGCCGGTGGGCGGCACGATGTGCGCGGCATCGCCGGCGAGGAAGAGCCGGCCGCGGCGCATCGGGGCGCTGACGAACGAGCGCATCGGCAGGATCGACTTCTCGGTGATCGGGCCGGTCTGCAGCTCCCAGCCGTCGAGGGCGAAGCGGGTCGACAGCCCCTCCCAGATCCGGTCGTCGGACCAGTCCTCGATCGTCTCCGTGGTGTCGACCTGCAGGTAGAGGCGGGAGACCGAGGGGGAGCGCATCGACAGCAGGGCGAAGCCGTCGGGGTGCCAGGAGTAGACGAGCTCGTCCTCCGACGGTGCGACGTCGGCGAGGATGCCCAGCCAGGCGTAGGGGTAGGTGCGCTCCCACGTCCGGCCGGCCGTGCCGGCGGTGACGACCGCGCGCGAGGGGCCGTGGAAGCCGTCGGTGCCGGCGATCACGTCGCACTCCAGCACCTGCGGGTTGCCGGCGGCGTCGGTGAACCGGATCCGCGGCGACTCGCCGTCGACGTCCTCCGGAACGACGTCGGTGACGTCGAAGAGCAGCGGCGGGCCGCCGTCGAGCTGGGCCTTGATCAGGTCCTTGGTGACCTCGGTCTGGCCGTAGACCCAGACCTTGCGCCCGCAGAGCGCGGGGAAGTCGAGGTGGTGCCGGACGCCGGGGTACTGCAGGTGGATGCCGTCGTGGGGGAGGCCCTCACGCTGCAGCCGCATCCCCACGCCGGCGTCGATCAGCGTCTGCACGGTGTGCTGCTCGAGGATGCCGGCCCGGATCCGCGCCTCGACGTAGTCGCGGGAGCGGTTCTCCAGCACGACGGTGTCGATGCCCTGCAGCTGGAGGAGGCGTGACAGCAGGAGGCCGGCAGGGCCGGCGCCGATGATCCCGACCTGGGTGCGCACGGTCCGAGTGTGACCTCCGGCGCGTCCCCTCCCGGTGTCGGCTTCCGGTCAGCGGAACTGATCGGACCGGGCGAGATCCCGCCCGATGCCCCGCGCGGCCACCTGGAGCACCGGTGCCAGGCGGCTCAGATCGCGCCGCTGGACGGGGACGACGATGCCCAGCGCCGCGACCACCACGGGACCGGATGCCCGCTCGACGGTGACCGGGACGGCGACCGACGCGGCCCCGAGCGACATCTCCTCCGCGGTGCGGGACCAGCCGCGCCGGCGCACCTCGGCGAGTTCGCGGGCCAGCACCCGCGGGTCGGCGACGGTGTGCCGGGTCTCCCGGGTGAGCTGACGCAGGACCTGCTCGACGACGTCGTCGGGGGCCGAGGCAAGCAGCACCTTCCCCACCCCGGTGGCGTGCAGCGGCAGCCGGCTGCCCACCTGGCTCACCACCGGGACCGACTCCCGGCCGGAGATGCGCTCGACGTAGAGCGCCCGCAGCCCCTCGCGGACGGCCAGGTGCACGGTGTCGCGGGTGGCGGTGTGCACGTCGAGCAGGAAGGGCGAGGCGACCTGGCGCAGTTCGAGCTGCACCGGTGCGAGCAGGCCGAGGTCCCAGAGCTTGCGGCCGATCTCGTAGCGACCGTCGGGCCGGCGGGCCAACGCACCCCACGCCGCCAGCTCGGCCAGCAGCCGGTGCGTGGTCGTCAGCGGGGTGCCGGAGCGTTCGGCGACCTCGGAGAGGGTGAGCCGCGGGTGGGTGGTGTCGAAGGCGTCCAGCACGCCCAGCGCCCGGGACGTCACCGATCGCCCTCCGGCGCCCGCCCCACCGGCCACAACCGACCCTCTTTCTGTCCAGCGGAAGACTCCGCTTGGGGAGCGTAGTACCGGGTCGTACCGTCCGGGCATGACCGGGACCACATCTCGAGCGCCGCGAGCTGCGTCGGAGAGCGCCCTCGTGCTGCCGCGCTACCTCCGCGAGCCCGAGGGCCGCCGCACCCCCGTCGGCTTCCCGGGTTACCGGAGCACCGGGCTGCGCGCGCCGCTGCGGACGCCGGTCGACCTGCCGCACCGGCTGACCGAGATCACCGGGCCGGTGCTGGGCGAGGACCGGGTCCAGCCGACCGATGCCGACCTGACGCTGCGGATGGGCGGCGAGGCCCAGGGCCAGCGGATCATCGTCTACGGCCGGGTGCTCGACAGCGACGGGCGCCCGGTGCCGCACGCGCTGGTCGAGGTGTGGCAGGCCAACGCGGCCGGCCGCTACCGGCACGTGGTCGACAACTGGCCGGCGCCGCTGGACCCGCACTTCGACGGGCTGGGCCGGGTGGTCACCGACAGCCTGGGCCGCTACGAGTTCACCACCGTCAAGCCCGGCGCCTACCCGTGGGGCAACCACCCCAACGCCTGGCGGCCGGCGCACATCCACTTCAGCCTCTTCGGCCAGGCCTTCACCCAGCGGCTGGTCACCCAGATGTACTTCCCGGACGACCCGCTGTTCGGTCAGGACCCGATCTTCCAGTCCATCCCGGCGACCGCCCGGCACCGGGCGATCAGCCGGTTCGACCTCGAGCGCACCCAGCCCAACTGGGCCCTGGCGTACGAGTGGGACATCGTCCTGCGTGGGCGGGACCAGACGCCGTTCGAGACCGACGACGACGGAGACGTGGCGTGAGCGAGCAGAGCACCAGCCGGCGCGGCACGGGCTTTCTGACTGAGCCCTTCCGACTGGGCGTCACGCCCAGCGCGACCGTGGGTCCCTACCTGTCCATCGGCCTGACCTGGGACGACGGTCCCTACGCGGTGGCGGAAGGGACCCCGGGCGCGATCTGGCTGCGCGGCCGGGTCTTCGACGGCGCCGGGGCCCTGGTGCCCGACGGCATGATCGAGACCTGGCAGGCCGACCCCGACGGGCGCTTCCCGCACCCCGACGACCCGCGGGGTGCGGTGACCCGGCCCGGTTTCCGCGGGCTGGGCCGCTCGCACACCGTGCCCAGTGGCGAGTACGCGATCCTGACCCTCAAGCCGGGCCGGGTGCCCGACGGCGAGGGTGGTCTGCAGGCCCCGCACGTCGACGTCTCGGTCTTCGCCCGCGGGCTGCTGGACCGGGTGGTCACCCGGATCTACTTCGCCGACGAGGCGGAGGCCAACGCCGAGGACCCGGTGCTCACCGCACTGCCCGACGACGCCTCCCGCCGGACGCTGATCGCCCGGCCGAGCGAGGACGGCTACGTGCTCGAC
The DNA here is from genome assembly GCA_025966175.1 of Modestobacter sp. Lineage (GTDB taxonomy): Bacteria > Actinomycetota > Actinomycetes > Mycobacteriales > Geodermatophilaceae > Modestobacter. Next base: position 16,051 of record JAOPVN010000082.1, read on the forward strand.
ATCCACCTCCAGGGCGAGGACGAGACCGTCTTCTTCGCGGTGTGAGCGCAGGACCCGACAAGATGCTCGCGTGACCGGCCTCCTCGACGCGACGTTCGCCCGCGGTCCCGTCTCCGCCGGCTCCTCCGCCGGCCCGGCGGGGGACGCCTGGCTGGTGGCCCTGCTGGAGGTGGAGGGGGCCCTGGCCCGGGCCGCCGCCCGGGCCGGGCTGGTGGCCGGGACGGCGGCCGAGGAGGTCAGCCGCGCCTGCGCCGACCCCGCCCGGCTGG
>JAOPVN010000107.1 GCA_025966175.1 Modestobacter sp.
CGGCCGGTGGGGGCGAACAGCGTGCCGACCCGCTCGCCGGCCAGCGCGGCCGCGGCCTGCGGGGTGGAGGTGACGACGACCGGGACCCCGGCGGCCGAGGCGATGAACGCCGCCTCGACCTTGGTCGCCATGCCCCCGGTGCCCACGCCGTTGCGGCTGGCAGACCCCAGGGTGACCGCGGCGAGGTCCTCGGGCCCATGCACCGTGTCGACCAGCTGCGCGGGGCCGGTGCGGGGGTCGCCGTCGTAGACGCCGTCGACGTCCGAGAGCAGCACCAGCGCATCGGCCACGGCCACGTGGGCCACGAGGGCGGCGAGCCGGTCGTTGTCGCCGAAGCGGATCTCCTCGGTGGCGACCGTGTCGTTCTCGTTGACGATCGGCAGCGCACCGAGGGCCAGCAGCCGCTCGATGGTCTGCTGCGCGTTGCGGTAGTGGCTGCGCCGGGTCAGGTCGTCGGCGGTCAGCAGCACCTGGCCGACGGTGACCCCGTGCGCGGCGAACGCGTCGGCGTAGGTCTGCACCAGGCGCAGCTGCCCGACGCTCGCGGCCGCCTGCGCGGTGGCCAGGTCACGCGGGCGCCCGGTCAGCGACAGCGGCGCCAGCCCGGCCGCGATGGCACCGGAGGAGACCAGCACGACCTGCCGGCCGGCGGCCCGCAGCGCGCCCAGCACGTCGACCAGCGCACGCAGCCGGTCGACGTCCAGCCCACCGGGCAGCGTGGTCAGCGACGACGACCCGACCTTGACCACCACCCGGGAGGCGGCGGCGATCGCCGCCCGCGGGCTGCCGTGCTCCTCGGGTGAGCGCGCGAGCTCGCTCACCGGTCGCTGTCATCGAGCAGCTCGGCGTCGACCCACCCGTCGGCGTCGGCCAGCTCGTGGGGCAGCCGGCGGGCCTTCTTGGCCGCCAACCGCTCGTCGGCCCGGGGCCGGGTGTTGTTCTCCAGCCGCACGTCGGTGCCGCGACCGCCCAGGCCCGCCGTCTCCTCGATGGTGAGCGTGCCGGCGGGCAGCGTCGGCTCCCAGTCGAAGGTGACGTCGCCGACGGTGACCGCGTCACCGGGGACGGCGCCGGCCTTGGCCAGCGCCTCTTCGACACCGAGCCGGTTGAGCCGGTCGGCGAGGTAGCCCACGGCCTCGTCGTTGGTGAAGTCGGTCTGCCGGATCCAGCGCTCGGGCCGGGTGCCGCGGACCAGCCAGCCGTCGGTACGCGGGTCGGGCTCGACGGTGAAGCCGCCGTCGTCGACCGCGCGCGGGGTGAGGGTGATCCGCACCGGCTCCACCTCGGGCAACGCGGCCCGGTACTCCTCGACCTCACGGGCCAGCGCGTAGCCCAGCTCGGTCAGGCCCTCACCGGTCGCCACGCTGATCGGGAACACCTGCAGGCCGCGCTCCTCCAGCGAGGTGCGCACCAGGTCGACCAGCTCGCGGCCGTCCGGGACGTCGATCTTGTTGAGGACGGCGATCCGCAGCCGGCTGACCAGGTCGAGCTCCTCGCCGCCGTACTCCCGCAGCTCGTGCTCGAGGGCGTCGATGTCGCTCTCCGGGTCGCGCCCGGGCTCCATGGTGGCCATGTCGACCACGTGCACCAGGACGGCGCAGCGCTCGACGTGCCGCAGGAACTGCAGGCCCAGGCCCTTGCCGGTGGAGGCGCCGGGGATCAGTCCGGGGACGTCGGCCATCGTGTAGGTGGTGTCGCCGGAGCGGACGACGCCCAGCTGCGGCACCAGGGTGGTGAACGGGTAGTCGGCGATCTTCGGCCGCGCGGCCGACATCGAGGCGACCAGCGAGGACTTCCCCGCCGACGGGTAGCCCACCAGGCCGACGTCGGCGATGCTCTTGAGCTCCAGGACCGCCTCGACGGTCTCGCCGGGCTCGCCCAGCAGCGCGAAGCCGGGGGCCTTGCGGCGGGAGTTGGCCAGCGCGGCGTTGCCCAGCCCGCCCTTGCCCCCGTGGGCGAGGACGACGCGGGTGCCGGCGCCCATCAGGTCGGCGATCACGTCGCCGTCGACGGAGACGACGGTGCCCGGGGGAACCCGCAGCACGCGGTCCTCGCCACGGCCGCCGTTCTTGTAGTCACCCGCGGCCTGCTTGCCGTTGCCGGCCTTCTGGTGCGGGGAGTGGTGGAAGTCCAGCAGCGTGTGCACGTTCGGGTCGACCTCGAGGACGACGTCCCCGCCGTCGCCGCCGTTGCCCCCGTCGGGACCGCCCAGCGGCTTGAACTTCTCGCGGTGGACCGAACTGACCCCGTGGGACCCGTTCCCTGCGGCCGCGTGGACCGTTACCCGGTCGACGAAAGCGGCCATGATCGCCGCCTCTCTGTGCTACGGCCGAACTGGTGTGAATGGAAACGGGTGGCGGCGCCGTAGTTCGGCGCCGCCACCCGGTCAGAGCTGGGAGTGCTGAGTGGTGCTCAGACCGAGACGGTCTCGCGGGCCGGCACGGCCGAGATCGCGACCTCGCGGCGCCCGCGACGGAACCCGAAGGTCACCGCACCCGGGACCAGGGCGAACAGCGTGTCGTCCTTGCCGCGGCCGACACCCAGACCCGGGTGGAAGTGGGTGCCGCGCTGGCGGACGATGATCTCGCCGGCCTTGACGACCTGGCCACCGAAGCGCTTCACGCCCAG
>JAOPVN010000147.1 GCA_025966175.1 Modestobacter sp.
GCCCCGAGGCTGCACCCGTTCACCGGACGCCCGATGAGCGGTACGGTGCCGCCGTCGACCTGGTGCTGCGGACGAGCGGACCACCAGGCGGGCCAAGCGGGCACCGGTTCCCCGCCCGGTGACGGGCGGCGGTTCCCGGAGTCACGTGCGCGGTGGCCCTGCCGCTGCGGTGGGCGCGCGCCGGACAGTGTGTCTGGAGGAGACATGCACCGTTACCTCATCGTGGCCAACCAGACGCTCGCCAGCGACCAGCTCGTGGACCTCATCCGTGAGCGCATGGCCACCGGTCCCGCGGAGTTCTGGCTCGTCGTGCCGGCCACGCCCGTCAAGGACCTCGCGTCGAACGCCGTCCCCATCCCGATGCCGGTCATGGGCGGCACCCTGGCTCTACCCCATCCACCGGAGGAAGCGCGGCGGAGGGCGCAGGACCAGCTCGATGCGGCGGTGAAGAAGCTGACCGCCGCCGGGGTCACCGTGAACGGCGCGGTGTCCGACCCCGATCCCATGCGGGCGGTGGAGGAGGCCGTGACGAGCAAGGAGTTCGACGAGATCATCGTGTCGACCCTCCCTCGCCGTCTCTCCCGCTGGCTGCACCAGGACCTGCCCGCCCGCCTGCAGCACCAGTTCCACCTGCCGGTCACCCACGTGGCCGCGGGTGATGTCTGACCCGTCGCACTGCTGAGCACCGAGACCCACGGCACCGGGCAGGCAGCCGTGCACGGCCGGCCGTAACGACCCTCACGCTCCCGGCGTGGAACAGCGGGTGCCGTCGTGTCGCTGCTCTGTGTGTGCACGATGACGACGAACGAGGAGAAACGATGCAGAACGCTCTGCGCTCACTGGGCGCTCAGGTCGTCGAGGTCGCCCGCCGCAACTTCGACACCTTCCTGCCGATGAGCCCGCTCTCCGGGCTCGGCCAGGTCAGCGAACTGGCGACCCAGCACCCCGCCTTCGCCGACACGTTCGAGTGGGAGGCGCGCGCCAGCGCCTGACAGGTCGGCGCCGTACCCCGTGAGACCGATGGGCCCCGAGTTCCTGCAGGTCAGGAGCGCGGGGCCGCTTTCGTGGCCGGGTCGCTCGGTGCGGCCGGGGGGGCGTGCTCGGGCAGCACGCCGATCCCGATGGCCCGGGCCGGCAGCCCCTGCAGCGCGGGGTGCCGGTCGAGCAGCCGCACCACCCGTGGTGTGCCGATCGGCCGGTCGCCGGCCAGGATCCGGCTGAGCACCCGCGTCTGGATCTGTCGTTGCACCAGCTGGGTGAGCACGGTGGGCAGCAGCCGGCGCCGTCGCACCCGGCCGAGGCGCCGCGGGGGCACCGCGCCGTCCCGCAGTGGACCGGCGAGGAGGCGGGCCGCCGCGGCGGCGTCCTGCACGGCCAGGTTGATGCCCACACCGCCGAGGGGCGACATGGCATGGGCTGCGTCGCCGATGAACAGCAACCCCGGCTGGTGCCACCGGGTCAGCCGGTCCACCCGCACGCTGAGGACCCGGACGTCGTCCCAGCTGCGCAGCGTGTCCAGCGGGACGCCGTCGGGCAGCAGCCGGGCCAGATCGTCGCGGAACGCCCCGAACCCGGCCGCCTGCAGGGCCGCGTAACCGCCCTTGGGCACGAGGTGGGCGCACTGCCAGTAGTCGCCGCGGTCGATCCGGACCAGCATCCGTCCCCGGGTGATCCGGCCGGCAGCTCCCAACGCCGGGCCCGCCCCGGCAGATGGTTTGGCCAGCCGGAACCACAGCACGTCCATCGGCGCCCCGAACTCACGCAGGCGGAGGCCGGCGGCCGCACGCAGCCCGGAGTTGCGGCCGTCGGCGGCCACCGTCAGCTGCGACCGGACCTCGCGCTCGCCGTCCTCGGGCGTCCGGTAGCGCACTCCCGTCACCTGCCCGTCCTCGCGGACCAGGCCGACCGCCTCGGCGTTCATCCGCAACTGGAAGTTCGGGTAGCGCCGGGCCCGGTCGGCCAGGAAGTCGAGCAGGTCCCACTGCGGCACGAACGCGAGGAAGGGGAACGCGCCGGGCAGCCGGCCGAAGTCGGCCAGCACGTAGGTGCCGTCGTCGGTCGTGACGCCCAGCCGGGTCACCTCCTGGTGGGGCAACCGGAGGAACTCCTCGGCCAGACCCAGCTCGTCGAGCAGCCGCAGCGTCGAGGGATGGACGGTGTCTCCCCGGAAGTCGCGCAGGAAGTCCCCGTGCTCCTCCAGCACCAGCACCGCCACGCCCTGCCGGGCGAGCAGGAGTCCCAGCATCATTCCCGCCGGTCCCCCGCCGGCGATGCAACAGTCCACCTCGGACACGGCGACCTCCGGACACCCGACGGGCCGGCGTCGTGGGCCCGTCGTCCTCCGGTCGGCCCGTGCCGGCGTCCGGCCCTGGTTCGACGCGTCACCTCGGCCAGGTGGCGCGACTCCACGGTGGGCGCGTCCGGGCGCGGGCACAAGAGGACGTCGCCCGAGAGAACTCCGTCCCAGCCCCCCGGCACAGCCGCGCGGCACCGCGGGTGGGGCGGGAGACTCGTGCGGTGACCTCACTGCCCTCGAACGGCCCGGCAGCGCGCGGCATCGTGCGCCTGCTCAACACCGCCGGTGGGCGGGTGCTGTGCCTGGCCGGCAAGGTGGACGGCGCGGTGGTCTCCTCCTTCCTCCAGCGCTACGGCCACGAACCAGCACGCATCGACGGCATCGACGCCGGCTCGGTGACCGCACTGTCGGCGCCGGCACTCGACCTCGTGCTCGACCACCTCGACGCCGCCGAGCGAGCCGGGCGGGCAGTGGCGGTCCGTCCCTCGCCGCAGGTGGCGCGCCTCCTCGCCGGCGCCGGCCGACTGCGAGGCCCGTGCCGTTGACCGACGGGCCGATCCCGCGCAGGCTCGTGCCGGGCACCGCAACGGGAGGACGACCCCATGACCGCGCTCGACACCGCCGTCGGCCGACCCGGCTGGTACTCCGTCGAGGACTGCCGGCTCGAGGACTTCCGGGCCCTGGTCGAGCAGCCCACCGACCTGGCCGACTTCCCCTCCGCCGACGAGGTGCGCGACGGCGTGCTGGTCTACGGCCCGGGGCTGGCCGCCCGCGTCGCCGACCGGGTCGGACGCCGGGCGGTGCAGGCCGAACTGGTCCGGGCACTCACCAGCGGACCGGGACTCGTGGTGTTCGCGGGCGCGTTCGCCGATCCCACCGTGGTCGACCGGGCGACCGCCCTCTTCGAGTCGCTGATCGCCGAGCAGAAAGCCCGCGGCGTCGTCGGCGGTGACCACTTCGCCCGGCCCGGCGCCAACGACCGGGTCTGGCGTGCGCTCGACAAGTTCGCGCTCCGCGACCCCGGGCTGTTCGCCGACTACTACGGCAACGACGTGCTCGCGCTGGTGTCCGAGGCGTGGCTCGGGCCGGGCTACCAGGTCACCTCGCAGGTCAACGTGGTGAACCCCGGCGGGCAGGCTCAGGTGGCCCACCGCGATTACCACCTCGGCTTCATGTCCGAGGAGCAGAGCCGCGCCTTCCCCGCGCACGTGCACCGGCTCTCCCCCACGCTCACCCTGCAGGGGGCGGTGGCGCACTGCGACATGCCGGTGCTGACCGGGCCGACCATGTACCTGCCGCGCTCGCAGCAGTACGCGCCCGGCTACCTGGCCTTCCACCTGCCCGCGTTCACCGAGTACTTCGACGCCCACTTCGTGCAGCTGCCGCTGGAGCAGGGGGACGCGGTCTTCTTCAACCCGGCCCTCTTCCACGGCGCCGGCACCAACCGGTCGACCGACGTCCGCCGCATGGCCAACCTGCTGCAGGTGTCCTCGGCGTTCGGCCGGGCGATGGAGACCGTCGACCGGACGGCGATGTGCCGGGCGCTGTACCCGGCCCTGCTGGCGCGCCAGGGTGCCGGCGTCGCCGAGCGCACGCTGCGCAACGTCGTCGCCGCCTCGGCCGAGGGCTACGCGTTCCCCACCGACCTGGACCGGGACCAGCCGATCAGCGGCCTCGCCCCGGAGACGCAGGCCGAGCTCGTCCGGCGGGCGCTGCGGGAGGAGTGGCCGGCGGACACACTGGCCGATGAGCTCACCGCCCAGGCGGTCCGGCACGGGGCGACATGAGGGAGGGACCGAGGTCGGGTGTGCAGCGTGAGCTGCTGCGACTGCTGCAGCCGGTGGTCCGGCGGCGGGACCAGCTGCTGAGCGAGCGGATCGCACCGGCGCTGGCCGAGGTCGGTCACACCCACCGCGGCCGGCCGGCCGACGAGGTGTTCCTCGCGCTGGAGGCGGTGGTGACCGCGGCCGGGGGCACGCCCGACCGGGCTGCCCTGCGCCAGTTCGCCGGGCAGATCGAGGTGGGACAGAACCCCTTCGACTGACCGGGCCGTGCGTCCACCGTCCGGGGTCGACCGGAACGGCGGGTCAGTGCAGAACGGTCAGCCGACCCGGAAGAGCTGGGCCTGCGCCTGGCCGCGGAGGATGCGGGCGACCTCGTCGTCCGTCGTCCCGGCCTCGTCGATCAGGACCTCGAGGGCATCACGGTCGGCGGTGGTGGTGTAGTCGGCGAGCTCCTGCTCGAGGACACGGCGGGCGCGCCGCTCGGCGCGGGCGCGGGTGAACAGGGCCCGGGGGCCGGTGGTCTGCAGGTGGCGGGACATGGCTCTCTCCGTCCGAGTGGGGGCGCCGGAGGACTCCGTCGCACTCACCATTCAAGTGCCCTTGTCCTGACAATCATCCATACGCCGGTGTGAGGGTCCCCACCACGGGTGGCAGATGTGACCAGCCCCAGGTTCGCCGGGCACAGATGTTGCCCAACGGTCGGCGCAGCCGCCCCGCGCCTCGTCAGCGGCCGACGAGCGTCGTCTCGAAGTCGTACCGCGACGCGCGGTAGACGTGCCGGCCGTGCTCCACCGCGATGCCCTGGTCGTCGAAGGCGGTCCGTTGCATGGTGAGCAGCGCCGAGCGCGGAGGCTCGGCCAGCAGCCGGGCCTCCTCGGCCCGGGCGAGCCGGGCGCCGATCCGCTGGTGCGCCACCCGCAGGTGCACGCTCTGGGTGCGCAGGTACTGGTAGAGCCCGCGCTCGGTGAGGTCGTCGATCGTCGGGTGGAAGCGGCCGGGCAGGTGGTTGGTCATCAGCGCCAGCGGCTCGTCGTGCGAGCGGCGCAGCCGGCGGATCACCACGATCTCCGCACCGACGGCGAGGTCGAGCTCCTCGGCGATGTCGGCCGGCGCCGCGATCCGCTCCAGCGAGAGGACCTCCGTGGTCGGCTGCTCACCGGCGCGCGCCAGGTCGTCGTAGAGGCTGGTCAGCTCCACCGAGCGGCGCACGTGCGGCTGGATGACCTGGGTGCCGACGCCGCGCTTGCGGACCAGCAGCCCCTTGTCGACCAGCTCCTGCACGGCCCGCCGGACGGTCGGCCGGGACAGGCCGTAGCGCTGGGCGAGCAGGATCTCGTTCTCCAACCGCGAGCCCGCCGGCAGGCTGCCGCCGGAGATGGCGCCCTCGATCGCCTGGGCGAGCTGGAAGTACAGCGGAGTCGGACTGGACCGGTCGATGTCGAACGTCAACGCAGCTGCCACAGATGTCCTCCTCGGGGCGGGCGCCACGCCGGCTTGGGCCCAGGGTCTGCACGCCCTGTGCTCAGATGATCGCACCTGGGTGAACGTTCGCGCGTCCCCCGGTTGGCGGCAATCCGACATCTGCACGTCTTTATGCCTTCATGTCCTGACAAACCGTTGACAGCGCTGTGTGCCGCAGAGCACAGTTCGGGGGGCACCCAGCCAACGACGGAACAGGACGGGAGCCCGCCGTGGAGCACCTCGACGTGCTGGTGATGGGCCGCAGCGGGGTGGACCTCTACCCGCTGCAGACGGGGATCGGGCTCGAGGACGTCGAGACGTTCGGCAAGTTCCTGGGCGGCAGTGCGGCCAACGTCGCGGTCGCGGCGGCGCGCCTCGGTCACTCCCCCGCGCTGGTCACCGGGGTGGGGAACGACCCGTTCGGCCGGTTCGTCCGCCGGGCGCTGCGCGAGCTGGGGGTCGACGACCGCTTCGTCGTCGTCGACCACGACCACCCGACCCCGGTCACCTTCTGCGAGGTCTTCCCGCCCGACGACTTCCCGCTCTACTTCTACCGGCGGCCCACGGCACCGGACCTGCAGATCCGTCCCGGCGACCTGGACCTGGACGCCGTTCGCGGCGCGCAGCTGTTCTGGGCCACGGTGACCGGCCTGTCGGCGGAGCCGAGCCGCGCGGCGCACTTCGCCGCCTGGACGGCGCGGGGACGCCGGCCGCACACCGTGCTGGACCTGGACCACCGACCGATGTTCTGGTCCTCGGCGGAGGAGGCGTCCGCGCAGGTGCGAGCCGCGCTGCCGCACGTGACGGTCGCCGTCGGCAACCGGGAGGAGTGCGAGGTCGCCGTCGGCGAGACCGATCCGGACCGGGCCGCGGACGCCCTGCTCGAGGCGGGCGTGGAGCTGGCGGTGGTCAAGCAGGGGCCGAGAGGTGTCCTGGGCAAGACCCGCACCGAGCGGGTCGTCGTCCCTGCGACGCCGGTCGACGTGGTCAACGGCCTGGGCGCCGGCGACGCGTTCGGCGGGTCGCTGGTCCACGGGCTGCTGACCGGCCTGCCGCTGGAGCAGGTGCTCCGCAACGCCAGCGCCGCCGGCGCGATCGTCGCCTCCCGGCTCGAGTGCTCTACCGCGATGCCCACCGCTGCCGAGGTCGACGCGCTGGTGGCCGGCCACCCCCTTCCCTCGTCGACCCCGCGCCTGGAGGACACCCGTGTCTGACGTCGCCCTGTCCGGCACCGACGTCTCCTTCGACGTCTCCACCGCCCCGGCGCCGCTGTGCCGCAGCTACGCGGAGGTCACCGACCTGCGCAGCCGGGACCCGTGGGCGGTCGGCCGGGCGCTGGCCGCGCGGCGCCGTCGGCCCGCGTTCCTCCCGGCGGACGGCCGGCTGATGCTGGTGGCCGCCGACCACCCCGCGCGCGGC
>JAOPVN010000155.1 GCA_025966175.1 Modestobacter sp.
TGCAGGCCGCCGACCTCCGCACCGTCGCGCCCGGCCGGACGCTGCGCGGGCTGGGCCGGCACTACCTGACCGACCCACGGCTGCGGATGCTGCTGGACCGCTACGCCACGTACTCCGGGTCCGATCCGCGGCGGGCGCCCGCGGCGCTGCTGACCGTGCCGTGGGCCGAGCAGGCGTTCGGCTCCTGGTACGTCCGGGGTGGGCTGCGCCGGCTGCCGGAGGCGGTGGCCGACCGGGCGGTGGAGCGGGGCGCGAAGGTCCGTACCGGCACCGCCGTCGCCGAGGTGCTGGTGGAGGGCGGCCGGGTGGCCGGGGTGCGGCTGGCCGACGGGGAGCGGGTGCCGGCCGACGTCGTCGTCTGCAACGCCGACGCCGCGGCCCTCTACGGCCGGCTGCTCCCGCCGCAGGCACCGGTGCGCCGGGTCCGGGCGGCGCTGCGCCGGGTCACGCCGTCGTCGTCGGGCGTCGTCCTGCTGCTGGCCCTGCGCGGCCGGACCCCCGGCCGGGCCCACCACACGGTGCTGTTCCCGGCCGACTACGACGCCGAGTTCGACGCGCTGTTCGGGGGGCGGGGCAGGCGTCGGAACAGCCCGAAGCGGCCGGTCGCGGACCCCACCGTCTACGTCAGCGCGCCCGACGACCCAGTGACCCGGCCCGACGCGGACAGCGAGTCGTGGTTCGTGCTGGTCAACGCCCCCCGGCACGAACCGGACGGCGGCGTCGACTGGACCGCGCCCGGGCTGGCCGACTCCTACGCCGACCGGGTGCTGGCGACGATGGCCGACCGCGGACTGGACGTGCGCGACCGGGTCCGCTGGCGGGTGGTCCGCACCCCCGCCGACCTGGAGCGGGAGACCGCCAGCCCCGGCGGCTCGATCTACGGCACCTCGAGCAACGGTGCCCGGGCGGCGTTCCTCCGGCCGGGCAACGCCGCTCCCCTGCCGGGACTGTTCCTGGTCGGCGGCTCGGCGCACCCCGGCGGCGGGCTGCCGCTGGTCACCCTCTCCGCCGAGATCGTCGCCGGCCTGGTCGGACCGGCCTGATCCTCAGCGCCGGGCGAACACGTACGGCTTCAACGCCGGCTCGGCCGGGACGTCGGCCGCGTTCCCCGAGGGATCGACGGCGTAGGCGAGGAACGCGGCGTAGTCCGTGGCGAAGGTCAGCGGCTCGACGCCGGGCTGGAAGGGCTGCAGGCAGGTCGACCGCGCGATCCGGGCAGGAACCGCGGGGCCGTCGTGGGTGAGCGCGTCCATCGCGATCGCGAAGCCGACCGGGTCGTAGCTGCCGATGGCGAAGTGGTCCGCGGCGTTGAGCGGGCAGATGTCCTGGGTGGCGACGTTCGCGATCCGCCCCTGCCCGGTGGTCAGCGCCGAGCTCGGCGACGGGCCGACGTTGGGGACGACGACCTCGTCCAGCCGGGTGTAGGCGACCGTGTAGGAGATGCCGGGGAAGGTCTCCGCACCGCTGTTGAGCGCCGCGGTGAAGGCGGAGATCGAGCGCTGCTGCCAGAACGAGGGGTTGCAGCTGAGCTGGCAGGCGACGTCGGCGACCGTCGTCCCGTGGTTGGAGGGGCTGAGCCCGACCAGGTCGTCGACCATCGCCCGGGTGTCGGGCCAGAACCGCAAGGCCCAGCGCCCGACCATGCCGCCCTGGCTCCAGCCGACGACGTCGACCCGCTGCCCGGCCTGCCTGCTGAGCGTGCGCAGCGCGGAGACGACGTGTTCGCCGGCGACCTGGATGTCGCCGGTGGCGTCCGCGGGCAGGGTCACCGCGCACCAGCGCCAGCCCAGGCGGTCGAAGGCGCGCTCGTAGTTCCAGGAGAAGCCGACGGTGGGGTCCATCGTGGTGCCGGGGATCAGGAGCACCGGTGCCCGGCCGCCGCGGGTCACCGGGCCGTTGCAGTGCAGCGACGCCGCCAGGTCTGCCGCCGGGACGCTGAGCGCCGGCCCGCGCTGGTCCAGCGGCGCGTACCCGCCGGTGTCCGCGGCCGACGCCACTCCCGAGCCGGCCAGCAACACCGCCACCGTGCTCATCAGGACCGTCCAGCACCTGCGCATCCGGCACCCCCATCGTCCGGGCGGCGTCGTTGCCCCCCGTCCGGACGATCATGCACAGCGGTGTGACGGTCGGCACGTCGAGCTCAGCACCGGGCCCGGCTCGGCGGCCGAGGCCGCCGGGCCGGGCCGGGTGCGGGGTCGCTCAGGCGTCGCGGTGCCGGAACACCAACCAGCCGGCCAGGAGCAGCGCGGCGACCTCGGCGGAGAAGACGGCGAACCCCGTCCACGGGCTGAGCAGGCCGGGGTCGAAGGCCACTGGCATCACCAGGACACTCCCCGCGTTGCCCGGCAGCAGCTTCGCCACCCACTCCCCCCAGGTGCCCGGCAGCAGGAAGGCCATGTTCCCCACGACGAACACCAGCGCCAGCCCGATCGACAGCGCCGCGGCGGTGTGCCGGATCAGCAGCCCGGCCGCCATCGCGAACAGGCCCAGGCCGGCCAGGTAGAGCCCGCTGCCGAGCAGTGACCGCAGCACGCCGTCGTCAGAGAGCGCGACGCCGACGCCCTCCCGGTCCAGGAACCAGTTGCCGGCGAGGTAGCCGACGACGGCGGTGCCGATCCCGGCCACGAAGAGCGTGCCGGAGAGCACCAGCCCCTTGGCCACCAGGACGGCGCCCCG
>JAOPVN010000158.1 GCA_025966175.1 Modestobacter sp.
GGAACATCGGGGGCAGGTCCAGCCGGTCGGCGTCCTCCTCGGTGACCGCCACACAGATGTAGCCCGAGGTGTAGCGGACCACGAAGGCGACCAGCTCGGGGGTGGCCAGCTCGGAGGCGAAGATCAGGTCGCCCTCGTTCTCCCGGTCCTCGTCGTCGATCACCACGACCGGCCGACCGCCCTTGATCGCCGCGATGGCGCTCTCCACCGCGGTGAACCACGGCGGCGCCCCGCGCTCGTCGCGGGCCCGGTCACGGAGCTCGGCCACGCTGCGGCGGACCAAGGCCCCGAACGGAGCCGGCCGCGGCTGCGTGCACCGGAACGTGCTCTCGACGGGCACGAGTCCCGACTTCACCGGACCAGCGTGGTGAAGTCGGCCCGGTGCCACACGAGCGGGTGGTGGTCGCCGTCGGAGCGCAGGGCCGACACCCGCAGGACGACGATGTCGTGGTCGCCGGCGCGGTGGACGGCGTCGACCGAGCACTCCAGCCAGACCGGCGCGCCGTCGAGGAACACCGCCCCGGAGTCGCTCGTCGTGGTCTGGATCCCGGTCAGTCGCAGCTCGCGTTCCCGGCCGGCGAGCTGCCGTGCCACCGGGGCGTGCACCTCTCCGAGGACCGAGATGCCCAGGTGGGGGGCGTGCGACAGGTCCGGCCACGTCGTCGAGGAGTGCTGGACGGCGAAGAGGACCAAGGGCGGGTCCTGGGAGACACCGACGGTGAAGGACGAAGCGAGAAGGACCGTGGGGCGCCCGTCGACGACCGCTGCGACGGCGGCCACGCCGGAGGGGAAGCCGGCGAAGGCCTGGCGGAGGGTCGGGACGTCGGTGGCGTAGGGAGTCAGCACGCGGGGCGCCCCTTCCGGTGGTGCATGGCGGCGGCGATCAGGCGGTGGGCGTCAGGGGCTCGCGGGGAACGCGGACCAGGTGCACACCGGCGCCGGCGAAGGAGGCCAGGTCGCCGGCTGCGGCGGCCCCCTCGGGGGAGGCGAATGCCGCGTCGGCGGACTCCTCGTCGCGGAACGTCATCCGGGCCACGACGTGGGACTCCGGCCGGTCGCCGAGCCCCCAGGTGAACTCCAGCAGCCCCGGCATCGCCTGGGTGAGCGGTACGTGGACGGCCCGGTAGTGGCTGGCGAAGGCCGTCTCGTCGGCGGGTCGGGCGTAGCTGGCGAACACGTCGAACACGGTCATCTCCGGGCTGGTCGGGGCTCGGCGCAGCAGGTGCGCGCCTCCTGAGCCAGGACCGTACTCAGCTCATAACACGGCGCACAAGACCTGATTCCGCTTCACAGCCGATCGATAGTGCCGTGTTACATCTGGATGAATCCTCGTCCGACCTCTGGACGCGGCCGGGTGGATGGCCTTGCATGTGGCCTCACACACACATCCCCCACCGCCTGGAGCAGTTGTGACCGTCAGTCAGACCGATGCCCGCCTGCTGCCCGAGGCGGAGCGCTTCACCTCGGGTCCGGTGGCCCCTCGGGGAGCCGGGGACCACCAGGGGGAGTGGATCCCGACCCTGGACCCCTCCACGGGGCGGGAGATCACCACGATCGCGGCCTGCTCGGCCGAGCAGGTGGACGCGACGGTGCGCAGCGCCCACCAGGCGTTCACCAGCTCGTGGGGCCGGATGTCGCCCTACGCCCGGGAGCGGGTGCTGCACCGGCTGGCCGACCTGATCGAGGAGCACTCCCTCGAGCTCGCCCAGTACGACGCGCTGGAGAGCGGCAAGCCGGTCGCCTTCGTGGAGGCCATCGACATCGGCCTGGCCGTCGAGCAGTTCCGCTACTACGCCGGCTGGCCGACGAAGGTCACCGGGGCCGTGGTGGCCGTGCCGGACACGTCCGCCCACGTCTACACGACCCGCCGTCCCTACGGGGTCGTCGCCGCGATCACCCCGTGGAACTTCCCCCTCTGCCAGGCCGCGATCAAGATCGCGCCGGCGCTGGCCGCGGGCAACGCGGTCGTGGTGAAGCCCTCGGAGCTGACGTCGCTGTCCACGCTGCGGCTGGCGGAGCTGGCCCTGGAGGCGGGGATGCCCGAGGGCACCCTCTCGGTCGTCACCGGACCCGGTGCCGGAGCCGGCGCCGCGCTGGTCGCCCACCCGCTGGTGCCGGCCATCTCCTTCACCGGCTCCGAGGCCGTCGGCCGCCGGCTCGCCACCCAGGCCGGCGCGGACCTCAAGCACATCTCGCTGGAGCTGGGCGGCAAGAACCCCACCGTGGTGTTCGCCGACGCCGACGTGCCGGCCGCGGCGGCGATGGCCGCGACCACGGCGTTCTTCTACACCGGGCAGGTCTGTTTCGCCGGGTCCCGGCTGATGGTCGAGGCGAGCGTGCTCGACGAGGTCCTGCAGGTGGTGCACGACCACGCCCGGGATCTGGTGGTCGGGCCCGGTCTGGCCCCGGGCTCGACGATGGGCCCGCTCGTGTCGGCCGCGCACCGGGACAAGGTGCGCGGTTACGTCGAGGGCGTCGCCGGCAGCGGCGCCCGGGTCACGACCGGCGGCAACGACATCGGCGGCGAGCTGGCGGACGGCTTCTTCTTCGAGCCCACGGTCGTGCTGAACCCGACCGACGACTCCCCGGTGGCCTCGGAGGAGGTGTTCGGCCCGGTCCTGGTGGTGCAGACCTTCCGCGACGAGGAGGAGCTCCTGCGCCGCGCCAACGGCACCTCCTTCGGCCTCACCGCGGGGCTGTGGACCAACGACGTCCGCCGCGCCCACCGACTGGCCGACCAGCTCCAGGCGGGCACCGTCTGGGTGAACACCTACGGCGACTTCAACGCCGGCGCGCCCTGGGGTGGCACGAAGGCATCCGGTCTGGGCCGTGACTGCGGGCCCGACGGGCTCGGCAAGTACCTGGAGACCAAGACCATCTGGATGGCCGGGTGACCCGGCCCGGGCGCTCAGCCGCCGGCGGGCTGGTGCGGGAGCAGCGGCTTGTAGAGCAGGTCCAGGTAGATCGAGACGTCCACGTCGGCGACGCCGTCGATGCTGCGGATCTCGTCGTCGACCAGCGAGAGCAGGTCCTCGCGGTGCTCGCAGACGACCTCGGCCAGCACGTCGCAGCGGCCTGCGGTGATCGCCACGTAGGAGACCGCCGGGAGCGCGGTGAGCCGTTCGGCCACGTCCAGGCTGCGGCCCCCGGCGGCCAGGCGGACGGCGACCCACGCGGTCGCCTCGTACCCCAGGGTCAACGGGTTCGCGATGGACATCACCTTCATGACCCCGGAGACGGTGAGCCGCTGGAACCGCTGGCGGACCATCGTCTCGGAGACGCCGAGCCGGGCCGCGACGTCGCTGAACGGCATGCGCCCGTCGATGGCCAGCTGCGTCACGACGGAACGGTCGACCGCGTCCAGCTGCATCGGGCGGACGCCGTGGTCGGTCTCCAGCCGGCCGCGGTCGAAGCGGGCCTGCTGGTAGTGCAGCCGCAGGTAGGGCAGGACGTCGACGCCGGAGACCCCCGGGAGCAGCCGGAAGCTGGTGTCCACCAGGGTCCGCAGGGCGGCCGCGTCGTGGCAGACCACCTCGACCTGCAGGGCGAAGCGGCCGGTCGTGACGGCGACGTAGTCGACCTCGGGGAGCGTGACGATCGAGGCCGCGAGCTCCTCGGACGTCGCCCCGCTGCCCAGCGTCAGCCCCAGCAGCGCCATCGACGAGTAGCCGAGCACCTCGGGGTCGGTGACGGCGGCGATCTGGACGACGCCGCGGCTCTGCAGTCCCGCCACCTTGCGGCGGGCGGTCCGCTCGGTCACCCCCAGCCGGCGGGAGATCTCCGCGTAGGAGGTCCGGCCGTCGTCCTGCAGGAGCGCCACCAGGCGCCGCTCCACGTCGTCCAGCGCCGGGCCACCCGGCGCGGCACGCAGCACCGGCAGCGGGTGCGCGGCATCCCCCGAGGCGCGATCACCCAGCTCCGCTGCCACGTCCGGAACCTACCAACCACCGGCTGACCCACCGCTCCACAGATCCGCACCGCCCAGCGGAGCGCGTCCGCGCCCGCCCGCCCCACAGGAAGGCACCCCCGTGCGCATCGGACTCTTGCAGGAGGGAGACCTCGTCGGCACCGACGTGGCCTCGCGCTACCACCAGATGATCGAGGAGGTGCGGCTGGCGGACCGGCTGGGCTTCTCGACCTGGGGAACGTCGGAGCAGCACTTCAGCCCGCCGCACTTCTCGGTGGCGGCGCCGGAGGTCCTGTACGCGGCCATCGCGGCGCAGACCGAGCACATCAAGCTGCGCACCATGGCGTCGGTGCTGCTCGCCTGGAACCACCCGATCCTGATCGCCGAGCGGCTGGCCACCCTGGACATCGTCTCCCGGGGCCGGGCCGAGATCTGCACGGCCCGGAGCAACAACCTGCACACCCTCGCCGCCTTCGGCGTGGACCCCTCGGCCACCCGCGCCCAGTGGGAGGACGGGATGGACCTGCTCATGAAGGCGATCAGCCAGCCGGTCGTCGAGCACGACGGGCCGGTGTGGAAGGTGCCGCCGCGGGACATGATGCCGACCCCGGTGACCAAGCCGCACCCGCCGGTCTCGGTGGCTGCCTCCAGCGTCCAGTCCCACGGCAACGCGGGGCGCCGGGGCATCGGCGTCATCACGTTCGACAACTACTTCGGGTTCGACTACCTGGAGGAGTGCCTGACCGAGTACCGGCAGACCTTCGACGCCGCCGACCACTCGGCGGTGCTGGCGCCGAACCACTACACGGGTCTCTACGTCGCCACCGCGTTCTGCGCGCCCACCCGGGCGGAGGCGCTGGAGGTCGCCGGCCCGATGGCGAAGACCTACTTCGACTTCATCCTCGACCTCTACGTCCCGCTGGCGGACAACCCGGGGTACGAGTACCTGGACCGGATCAAGGCGCTGATCGAGCACCGTGACGACATGGCGTGGCTGGCCGAGAACACGCCCTCGGTGATGATCGGTGACCCCGACGACTTCATCGAGCGGATCAAGCAGCTGGAGGCCATGGGCCTCGACGAGCTGCTGCTGCGCATCGACGGGGTCGGGCACGACGAGGTCATGCGCGCCATCGAGCTCATCGGTCACGAGGTCATCCCGGTCGTCGACCCCTCCGCGGTCGGTACCCGATGAGCGCGGTCGAGCGCCCGGACGGGGCGGACGCCGAGGCTCCCCGCGCCGTCCTCGTGCAGGACGCCGAGTGGGAGGCCGAGGAGCTGGCCCGGCGTTGCCGCCTCATCGAGGACCCCGCCGTCCAGGGCCTGCCCCTGCTGACCCGGGACTACGTCACGCTGCTCGTCGCCACCGTGCTGATCCCGGTCCTCCTCATCGTGATCGGCAACCTGACGTGAGCGCGCCGGAGGCGTCCGGTGAGCACGTGGCCCTGCAGAACGGCTGGCCGCAGACCCGCGGCGACCGGCGGTGGAGCGGCGTCACCATCTTCGGGACGTCGATCGCGACCGCCATCGCGACCTGGTGCTTCCTGATCGGCGGGTTCGTCAGCTTCTACCTGACCGCCGTCGCCGGCACCTTCGCCATCCTCGCCGGCGCCCTGATCGGCATGCTCTTCATCGTGCTGGCGCTGCTGCCGGTGTGCGCCAAGTACGGGATCGACTCGGCGGTCTCCACCCGTCCGCAGTTCGGCGTCCGCGGCTCGGTCCTGTCGGTGGTGATGATCTACGCGTCCACGCTGGGCTGGAACGTCATCCTGTTCATCTTCATGGGGCGGGCGACGAGCTCCATCGTCCGGGGCTTCGGGGCCACGCCGCCGGGGTGGCTGACCGGCGCGGCCGGCGTCGTCGGTGTGCTGCTGGCCCTCTTCGTGCTGCGCAAGGGGCCCGAGTCGCTGAAGGACTTCGGGCCGCCGATCGCCGTCCTCACCCTGGTGCTCGGCGTCGCCGTGATGATCCTGCTCATCCACAAGCTCGGGGTCGGCGCGCTGCTCGATGCGCCGGCGGTCGCACCGACGGCGTCGCGTCCGGTGAACTGGGCCAGCGGCCTGGAGGTGCTGATCGCCTCCAACCTCTCGTGGTGGGCCTACACCGGCGGCATCGTCCGCAACGGGCCCTCGGCACGGAAGTCGATGTGGCCGCTGATCGCGGGCCTCGGTCTCGGGGTGGGGGTCGGCTCGCTCGCCGGCTTCTACGCCGGGCTGGTCATCCCCACGTCCGGTGGCGACCCGACGCAGTTCCTGCTCGAGACCGGCGGCAACGCGGTCGGCGTCTTCCTGCTGGTGTTCGTGATCGTCGCCGACCTCGGCACCGTGGTGGTCGGGGTGTACTCCTCGGCGATCGGGCTGCGGCAGCTGCCGGGCCTGTCGAAGACCTCGTGGAACACGACGACGCTGCTCGCCGTCCTGCCGGCCTTCGTGCTCGTCGGGTTCTTCCCCGACGCCGTCTTCGACCGGTTCGGCACGTTCCTCGCCTTCCTGGGGGTCTGCTTCGGGCCGGTCTGTGGCATCCAGATCGCCGACTACTTCGGGCTGCGGCGCCAGCGGCTGGACGCGCACGCGCTGTACGACCGGACCAGCGCGGGGGCCTACCACTACTGGGCCGGCGTCAACCCGGTCGGCCTGGTGGCCTTCGCCGCCGGTGTGGCCACCTACCTGTACCTGCTCGACCCGGTCACGTACGTCTCCCGGGCGCCGTTCCAGTACCTGACCGCCTCGATCCCGTCGGTCACCGTCGCCGGCCTCGTCTACTACCTGGGCGCGCGACTGATCCTGCTGCCGTCCGGGCGCGGCGGGTACCAGCGGTTCCTCCCGGGTGTCGGGGAGCCCGCTCCGGTCCCGGCGTCCGCCACGGTGCCGGTCCGCCCGGCGGTCGGTGAGGCGATGTGACCGGACCTGCGGACACCGTCCTGGTCGGCCGGGCGATCACCATGGGCGCCGGCCCGGACGGGCCGGGCCCGGTGGCCATCGGGCTGCGCGACGGACTCATCTCCGCCGTGGTCCCCGCGGCGCAGCACGACGTGCTGGTGGGTCCCGGCACGACCGTCGTCCCGGTGGGGGACCGGGTGATGCTGCCCGGGTTCGTCGACCCGCACGCGCACTCCGAGGTGGCGGCCCGCACCCGCTACCTGACCGTGGACTGCCGGGCCCCGGGGTGCCGCACGGTCGCGGACGTTCTCGACGTGCTGACCTCGGCGCTGCCCCAGGCGCGGGACGGCTGGCTGGTCGGGGAGGCGAACCTCTTCTTCGACCGCAAGCTGCTCGACGGCCGGTTCCCCACCCGCCAGGAGCTGGACAGCGTGAGCCGGTCGGTCGCGATCGTGCTGCGCTGTGGCGGGCACCTGAGCGTGCTGAACTCCCGGGCGCTGGAGCTGGCCGGCATCGACAGCGCCTACCGGTCGGTGGAGCACAGCGTCACCGGGCTGCCGACCGTGGAGCGGGACGCGACGGGTGCGCCCACGGGCGTGGTCAAGGAGATGGACGCCCTCCTGCCGCTGCCCGACCTGGACGCCGGGGAGCTGCGGCGGGCCCTCGAGGAGGGCATGACCGACCTCTTCACCCGCAACGGGGTGACCACGGTCGGCGAGATCTCGGAGACGGTGGCCGGCATCAGGAGCTACGACGCCGCACTGACCTCCGGTGCGCTGGCCGCCCGGATGCACTTCTACCTCTGGGTGCCGGGCACGACCACGCTGGACCAGGCGTGCCGGCACCGGGAGTGGCTGACCTTCGCGGCCGGACCGGAATGGGCGCGGGTCCAGGGCGTGAAGATGTTCAGCGACGGCGGCTACTCCGCGGCCTCGGCCGCGATGAAGCGGCCCTACGTGCTGGCCGGGCTCGAACCGGGACACCAGGGGCACGTCGCGCTGAGCCGGGACCAGCTGGTCGACGCGCTCCGGCGGACGGCGGCGGCCGGGCTGCAGCTGGCCGTGCACGCCAACGGCGACCGGGCGCAGGACGCCGTCTGTGCGGCCTTCGCCGAGGTCCTCCCGGAGCTGCCCGAGGACCGGCCCACGCCGCGGATCGAGCACGCGGGCAACTTCGTGCCCGACTACCCGGGCGCGACCGCGGCCTGGCGGCGGGCGGGGATCACGCCGTGCCCGCAGCCGGTCTTCATCCGCAACTTCGGGGAGTTCGTGCCGGAGTACGTGGGGGAGTACGCCCGCCGCGGGCAGTTCCCGTTCCGCCGACTGCTCGACGACGGCTGGCCGATCTCCGGGAGCTCCGACGTGTGGATCGGGTCCGAGCAGGGCCAGACCAACCCCTTCCTGAGCATCGCCGGCTGCGTGGGACGCGCCGACTTCCACGGCAACCCGCTGGAGCCCGACCAGGCCATCAGCGTCGAGGAGGCCCTGCGGATGCACACGCTGCACGCGGCCCAGGCGCTGGGCGAGGAGCACACCCGCGGCTCGCTGGAGCCCGGGAAGTTCGCCGACATCGCGATCGTCGACCGCGACCCGCGGGACTGTTCCGCGGCGGCGCTCGCCGACGTGCGGGTGGAGCAGGTCTACCTGGGCGGTCGGCTGGTCCACACCCGTGCCGCCGGATGAGGACATCCGGACACCGGGCGCCCGCTCCCGGATGGGGCTCGCCGAACACCCGACCACCCGCCGGGTCAACTCTCCGCTGCAGCCGATCGGGTGAGGCGTACCACCCCGGGGTGGCGTGTCAGGGCACCGTCCGCCGGTAGGGTGGAGGGGTGCCTCGCGGTGACGGACGGCTGACGCACGACCTCGACCCCCATTCCCCTGGTCCCCAGGACGCCTGCGGCGTCTTCGGGGTCTGGGCACCGGGTGAAGAGGTCTCGAAGCTGACCTATTTCGGCCTGTACGCCCTCCAGCACCGCGGGCAGGAGGCGGCCGGCATCGCGGTGTCCGACGGCTCCTCCGTCGTGGTCTACAAGGACCTCGGCCTGGT